>MERI01000110.1 GCA_001772005.1 Betaproteobacteria bacterium RIFCSPLOWO2_12_FULL_62_58
ACGAAGTCGCGGAAGATGTGGCTAGACTTCGCCCGTTCATAGCCCTTGCCGATACGAGTGCCGAGCAGGCGGTAGAGGCTCGAGGCCATGAGGGTGCCCGAGCGCGGCGTCATTGAAGTGAAGCCGGTCGGCACGGACATGAAGAAACTCACCGCCGGCGAGCAGGTGGCGCGCTACTGGGCAAAATACCGCCTCGTCCTCGTGACGGACCTGCGCGAGTTCGTGCTGCTCGGCGAAGATTCGGGGAAAACCATCGTGCGCGAGCGCTATGCTCTTGCTGCAACTCCCAAGGAGTTCTGGGAGCTCGCACAGCACTCGCGCAAGGCGGCGGACGAACAAGGCGAGCGCTTTGTCGAATTCCTGCGGCGCGTGATGCTGCACGCGGCGCCGCTCGTCGATCCGAAGGACGTCGCTTGGTTCCTCGCCTCGTACGCGCGTGATGCGCGCGCACGCACGGAGGCGGGTACGCTGCCCGCGCTTGAGGCGTTACGATCCGCGCTGGAGCAAGCGCTCGGTCTCAAGTTCGAAGGTGAGAAAGGCGAGCACTTTTTCCGCTCGACGCTGGTGCAGACGCTTTTCTACGGCGTGTTTGCGGCATGGGTTCTGTGGCATCGCGCCGGCGGCAAGGGGCGCTTTGAGTGGCACAACGCCGCGTGGTCGCTGCACGTGCCGATGATCCGGGCGCTGTTCGAGCAGCTCGCCGTACCCTCAAAGCTGCGCCCACTTGGGCTGGAAGAGCCGCTCGATCTTGCCGCCGCGACGCTGAACCGCGTCGCCCGCGCCGAATTTTTCAAGCGATTCGAGGACCGGCACGCGGTGCAATATTTCTACGAGCCGTTTCTCGAAGCTTTCGACCCGGACCTGAGAAAGCAGCTCGGCGTCTGGTACACGCCGGAAGAAATCGTGCAGTATATGGTGCGGCGTGTGGATCAGGTTTTGATCTCGGAACTTGGCATCACCGACGGCCTCGCCGATCCGCAGGTTTACGTGCTCGACCCCTGCTGTGGCACCGGTGCCTATCTCGTCGAAACGCTCTCGGTCATCGCCGCGCGGCTCAAAGCGAAAGGCAGCGATGCGCTCGCCGCACAGCGGCTGAAGAAAGCGATGACAGAACGCGTGTTCGGGTTCGAGGTGCTGTCGGCGCCTTTCGTCGTTTCGCACTTGCAGATCGGGCTGCTGCTCGCGGGCTTGGGTGCGCCGCTTCGCGAGGACGAGCGCGCCGGTGTCTATCTTACCAACTCGCTCACCGGCTGGGAGCCGCCGCAAGGCCCGAAGCAGCATCTCATCTACCCCGAGCTGGAAGCCGAGCGCGACGCGGCGGAAGTCGTGAAGCGCGAGAAGCCGATTCTCGTCATCCTCGGGAATCCGCCCTACAACGCCTTCGCTGGCGTAGCGCAGGGAGAAGAACAGGACCTCGTCGAGCCGTATAAGCGTGGGCTCATCAAGGATTGGGGAATCAAGAAATTCAACCTCGACGATCTGTACATCCGGTTCTTCCGCCTCGCGGAGCGGCGCATCGCGGAAAGATCGAAACGTGGAGTGGTTTGCTTTATCTCAAACCACTCATGGATCAGCGAGCCGTCGTTTGTGATGCTCCGCCAGCATTTGCTCGATAGCTTCGATCGGTTCTGGATCGAGAACATGCACGGCAATCGCAAAGCGTCAGAGTACGCACCGGACGGGCGTACGAGTGAGACCGTCTTCGCAGTGCCGGGATTCTCTGTCGGAATTCAGCAAGGTGTTGCGATCTCTCTCTGGGTCAAGAGTGGACACCGACCTGAAAGCGGTCAGATTCTGTACCGCGATGACCTTGATGATGCGCGTGCCGAAGCCCGCCGCGCCACGTTGCTTGCGAGCCTTGATGACCCTGCGTTTGGTTCTCACTATGTCGTGGCCCGACCGTCGAAGGAAAACCGGCTTTCGTTCAGGCCGCAGCACGCATCGCCGGATTACGTGAGCTGGCCGAGGCTGACCGATTTGTGCGGCCATGATCCGATCTATGGCCTAAACGAAAACCGGCACGGCGCGATGATCTCCATTGACCGGGGCGCCTTGTTGGCACGCGTTCAAGCGTATCTCGACCCAGGCATCTCCAACGAGGAAGCAAAGCAGATCGCGCCGGGACTCATGCATGCCGTAACAGCGTTCGATCCATTGAAATGCCGAAAGCTCGCGCTCGCCAATCACCAATTCGCGGAAGCGAATGTGCGGCGTTTCGCGAACTTGCCGTTCGATAATCGCTGGTGTTACTGGTCGCCGGTATCGCTAATGTGGAACCGCCCGCGACCCGAGCTGTTCGCGCAGCACTGGTTGGGCAATAGCTTCCTGCATGTGCGGCGATTCGGTCGCAGGCCCGAGGAGCGAATTCCCGTCTATTTCGGCACGGCGCTGCCCGAGCTGCATTTGATGGACCCGGATGTCATTTCAATTCCTTTGCAGTGGCGCGCCAGCGTCATGGGCGTTGAAACCACAGGCGCGAATCTGTCGCAAGCTGCGCGCGATTACCTGACGAAGCTTGGGCTGTCCGATTTCGACGGGAATCCGGACAACGCACGAGCCGTCTGGCTGCATGCGCTCGCCATTTGCTACAGCGGTGATTGGCTCGCGGAGAATGGCGACGCGATCCGCACAGGATTCCCTCGCGTGCCCCTACCCGCGAAAGGAGATCAATTGCGGAAATCCGCGAGGCTAGGTGTGGAAGTCGCTGCGCTTCTCGACCCCGACGTACCGGTTTCTGGCGTGACGAGCGGCAACACCAGGAATGAATTGCGTAACCTCGCAGTGATCTCCCGCGTCGGAGGCGGAGCAATCGATCCTGCAAAGAATGAACTTGCGTTGACCGCCGGCTGGGGATTTGCGGGCAGGGAGGGTGTCACCATGTCCGGCAAAGGAAGAATCGTCACGCGTGCCGCACCTGATTTGCCGCTGGCACTCGGCACGAAGACGCATGACATCTATCTCAATGACGTTGCCTACTGGGCGAATGTCCCGGAGAAAGTCTGGGATTACACCATCGGCGGCTATCAGGTTATGAAGAAGTGGCTCTCGTACCGGGAGCGCGCGCTGCTCGGACGCGACCTCAGGATCGAGGAGGCCGAGTATTTCATCGAGATGGCACGGCGCATCGCCGCGATCCTTCTGATGGCGCGCGCACTCGATGAAAACTACCGCACGTGCAAGGCAGACACTTGGCCATGGGTAAAGCAGTGAAAGCGTAGGTTACTTGCTCCGGTGAAGTGTTCATGGAGTTCAATGTTTCGCTACTGCGCGCGCGGCACAGCGAACTTCCACGAGTGCCCAGATTTGCCCGAATTGGGGAGCCGCCAAGGGCTCGAAACTGCGATTGGTCAAGTAAAATCATGGCGCCCGGTTCCCGAAATCGTCTGGGCGTACGGCTGCGCGCCGCGGGCTTGACCCGGCGCGCTCGGGAAGATCATGATTCGGTTTCTTATCTTCATGGGGTGAGGTCGACATGCGCAAGTACCTCCACATCAATCTCCAGGATCGCTCGGTCGAGAAAGAGGAATTGCACGGCGAGGCGATCGTTCGCGCCGGCCGGCACTACATCGCCAAGACCTTGCTCAAGCTTGGGGTGGCGACAGTCGACCCGCTGTCCCCGGAAAATCCTCTGATCTTCTCCGCCGGGCCGTTCGCCGGCACGAACTTTTCCAACGCCAACCGGCTGAGCGTCGGTTGCAAGAGCCCGCTGACGGGCGGCATCAAGGAGGCCAATGCGGGCGGCACCTTCGCCTTCGCGCTCGGCCAGCTCGAGACCGCCGGGCTCACCCTTTACGGCGTTTCGGCCGACTGGGTCGTCATCCGCATCACCAAGGAGGGTGTCATCACCTTCGAGAGCGCCGAGCCTTACATGGGCAAGGGCAACTTTGATGCCGCGGCGCTTTTGTTCGAGAGATACGGAAAGAAGGTCAGTTTCGCCCTGTGCGGCCCGGTCGGCGAATATCTCGGCCTGGTGGCGGGCATCGCCTTCGCCGACACCGACGGGCGGCCGTCCCGCCTCGCGGCGCGCGGCGGCGTCGGCGCCGTCATGGGCAGCAAGAAGGTGAAGGCCATCGTCGTCGACATGCACAAGATGCCGACCTTCCATGACCGCAAGAAGCTCATGGGAGCGATACGGGAATACGGCGCGAGGCTCAACAAGGAGCCGGCGATCGACACCTTCAAGCATGTGGGCACGGCGAATATGGCGGACTTCACGAACCAGATCGGCGGGCTCCCGGTCCGCAACTTCAGCGCTGGCCGGCTCGTGGAAGCGTCGCAGGAACCGCTCAAGCTCGGCGGCGCTTATATCCGCGAGCGGAATGTGAGCCGCGGCGGGCAGACCGCGCACGCCTGCATGCCGGGCTGCGTGATCGAATGCAGCAACGTCTACGCCGACGAGAACGGCAAAGAAATCGTTTCGCCGTTGGAATACGAAACGCTTGGCCTGCTGGGGAGCAATTGCAACTTGAAGGACCCGGACGACGTGGCTCGACTGAACGCCGTCGCCAACGATCTCGGCGTCGATACCATCGAGGCCGGCGCCATGTTGGGGGTGTTGATGGAAGCCGGACAAGGCGCGTTCGGCGATGTCGGCTTCATGATGAAGGCCCTCGAGGACATGCGCCGGGGCAACGAGCGCGGCCGCCTCCTGGCCCAAGGGACCGCCCGCGTCGGCGCGCATTACAAGGTTGCTCGGGTTCCCGTCATCAAGAAGCAAGGCATCAGCGCCTACGACCCTCGCGTCATCGAGGTGACCGGCATTTCCATGATGGTCACGGCGCAAGGCGCCGATCACACCGCGGGCAACCTGCCTGCCTTCGACTGCAAGGGGAAGACGACCGAGGAACTGGTCGCGGCCAGCCTGGAGGCGCAAACGGCGGTCGCCGTGGCGGATTCCCTGGGATTATGCATTTTCGGGCGTGCCGTGACCGGCGTCAGCACCGATCTCATCGTTACCGCGCTCAATGACGCGCACGGCACCAACCTCGACGCGTCCTTTCTTCAGACGCTGGGGCGCGAGGCGCTGCGAATGGAGTGGGAGTTCAACAGGGCGGCGGGTTTTACCGAGGACGACGACGAGCTTCCGGAATTCTTCTACACGGAGGCCCTCGCTCCGAGCGGCAAGACCGCGCGCCATCACAGCGCCCAAGTCAATCGGCGCCTGCGCGAGCTGCTCGGCTGACCGCGTGGACGAAAATAACCTGCTGATCAGCGGACTCCTGCTAAAGAAACTGAACGTCGGAACCGAACCCATGACGAATGGAGATTTGAAATGCATGAGATCCGCACAGTGGCGGTCATTGGCGCCGGTACGATGGGCCACTCGTTGGCGCAGGTTTTTGCGCAGCGGGGATATCGCGTCTGGCTGAACGACGTGCGGGAGGAAGCGCTGCCCCGAGCGCAAAGCCGGATTGCCGCCAATCTGGGAACGGAGGTGGAGCTGGGGTTGCTGGAACAGGGCCAGAAGGGCGGTGTGCTCGATCGTATCCGGACGACGACGCGCATCGAGGCAGCCTGCGAGGATGCTGATTTCGTGATCGAGGCGATCGTTGAAAATCAGGCGGCCAAGAAGAAGATGTTCTCGACTCTGGACAATGTGTGCCCGCCGCGGACGATTCTCGCGAGCAACACCTCTTTCATGGACATCTTCAGTTTCGTCGAAACGGGACGGCCGGACAAGGTGCTCATCACCCACTGGTTTGCCCCGCCCCATATCGTGCCGCTGGTGGAAGTCGTGCGTGGACCGCGGACTGCGCAGGACACCGTGGATGGCGTGACGGCGCTGCTGATCGATGTGGGGAAGAAGCCCATTGTCATTTCAAAGTTCCTGCCGGGTTTCGTCGCCAACCGGCTGCAAAGCGCGCTGACCGCCGAGATGTTGTTTTTGTTGGATAACGGCTACGCCACGGCAGAAGATATCGACATGGCGACCAAGGCCAGCTTCGGCATGCGCATGCCGATCCTGGGCGTGGTGAAGAAGGTGGACTTTGCCGGCGTCGATCAGATTCAGCGCAGCTTCGGCAACGGGCTCTACCGATCGCCGCCGCACCGGCAACATTCGGAAACCATGGATCGGCTGGTTTCGCAAGGCAGACTCGGGGTCAAGAGCGGACAAGGTTTTTTCGACTACGGCGGCCGCTCGCCCGAGGAGATCATGCAGGAAACGAATGTGAAATTGATCAGGCTGCGGGAGTTTCTCAAGAAACTGGGCGAGCTGTAGCGGAAATCACTGGGCCGCATCCTGGACGCGGCCGGCCCGCAATCGGGCGAACCTAGTCCACTTTCGCCCCTGAAGCTTTCACTACTGGCGCCCATTTTGTGCTTTGTTCCCGCAGGAAGTCGGCGGTCTCTTTCAGAGTAAGGGCAATGGGTATCACTCCAATCGGAGCCAGTTTGGCAGCGACATCCGGCCGCTTCGCAACGATGCGGGTCGCGTCATTCAATTTTTGCAGGATTGACACCGGAGTATTCGCAGGAGCAACCAGCGCAAAAAAAGGCTCCACCGAAACGCCGGGAAAGCCGAGTTCG
Source organism: Betaproteobacteria bacterium RIFCSPLOWO2_12_FULL_62_58 (assembly GCA_001772005.1). GTDB lineage: Bacteria > Pseudomonadota > Gammaproteobacteria > Burkholderiales > SG8-41 > DSOT01. The sequence goes on from MERI01000110.1 coordinate 6,529, forward strand.
GCCATTGATGGAACATCCGGTTCGGTAGGCCAGCGTTTGGTGTAGGCGACGGCAAGTGCCTTCAGCCTTCCCGCATGGACGTACGTCATGGCAGTTGCGTCAAAAATATAGTCGGTTTCGCCGCCTAAAAGACCGAGGCTCGAAAGGGCCGAGCCCTTGTACGGAACATGCACAACCTTGATATTCGCTTGCATCCGGAACAGTTCACCGGCTATGTGATTGGGTGAACCAAATCCCGGAGATCCATAAGTTAATTTTCCCGGGCTCGCCTTCGCCAGGCGAACCAAATCCTTGACCGAGTTCACGGGTACCGAGGGATGCACCACGAGAAACTGGGGCGAAAGGGTCATCATGGCAACAGGCGCAAAGTCTTTGTCGGGATCGTACGATAGTTTTTTGTAAAGCCATTTGTTCACCCCATTGGAAGCGAAATTGGCCACGTACAACGTGTAGCCATCTGGAGCAGAATGAGCCACGAACGCCGCTCCAATGTTGGTGCCTCCCCCCGGTTTGTTGTCGATGATGAATTGCTGCCCGAGCAATTCGCCAAGGCCTTCCCCGAAAACGCGCGCCGCCGAGTCGGTAGCCCCGCCCGGCGCATACGGAACAACAATCCTTACCACCTTGTCCGGATATGCGGTCTGCGATGATGCGATGGGTGCCGCCAGGCAACAGGCGACGAGTGCAACGGATTGAAAAAACGTCGTTCTGAACATGCGTGATCCTCCTTTATTATGCTCATCGACAGCATACCTCGGAAAGATTGGTACGGCCGTATCAGATCGCACCATTTTATCCTGCATTATCGAATCCCATTAGTCAATCGTTATCCCTTGACATCCAATTTGAGCTGCCGCACGATGCACGTCACAGCCCACCGCTGAATATCGGTTCAATTGTTGCACCTGTAACCCGAAACCGTCGATTACATCGCACCGATGACAAGAAGACGCGCATTGCTGGTGCTGGCGCTGGCGCTCGCCGCAGCCTTGCCGGCGGCCCAGGCTCAAACGGGAAAATGGCCCAGCAAACCGGTGCGCGTGATCGTGCCATTTCCGGCCGGCGGCAGCACCGACATCGTGGCGCGCATACTCGCGGCGCGGCTGTCCGAGGAGTTCGGCCAGCAGTTCGTCGTTGACAACCGCGGCGGCGCCGGCGGCACGATCGGCGCGGAGATCGCGGCGCGCGCCGAGCCGGACGGCTACACGGTCATCGTCGTAGCGTCGAGCTACGTCACCGCCGCGGCGCTTTACAAGCTGCCGTACGATCCGGTCAAGGGCATCGCACCGATCAGCATGATCAATACTGGGGCGCTCATGCTTTCCGTGAATGCGTCGATGAAGGTGGCCAACCTGAAGGAGTTCATCGAGCTCGTGCGCGCAAAGCCCGGCGCGCTTAACTTCGGCTCGCCCGGCACCGGCAGCGCGCCGCATCTTGCGGCCGTCCTCTTCCAGCAGATGACCGGGACGAACATGGTCCACGTCCCGTACAAGGGCGATGCTCCCGCGATCGCTGACCTGCTTGCCGGGCAGATCCATGTGATGCTGCTCTCCGGGCCCGCGTTGTTCCCGCAGATCAAGGCAGGCCGGCTGCGCGCGCTCGCTGTCATCACGGAGCAGCGATCGCCGGCGATGCCCGATCTGCCCGCAATCAGCGAACTGGTTCCCGGCTACTCACAAACCGCATGGAACGGCATGTGGGCGCCGGCGGGAACGCCCAGGGAGATCATCTCGCGGCTCAATCAGGCGCTCGGACGCATCCTCAAGCAGCCCGAGGTGCAGGAACGGCTGCGTGCCGTCGGCAGGGAGCCCGCGCACACGACGCCGGAAGAATTCGGGCGCGTGATCGCCCGGGACGTCGCCAAGTGGTCGAAGGTGGTCAAGGCCGGCAACATCAAGGTCGACTGACGCATCAGAGGATCACGTTCAATCGCGGGCAGCTGCATGGCTTGCTCACGGGTAAGATGCTTTGCTCCAGGTTGTGACGCGGTTTCAGCCGCGCCGGGTCGGCGTAGAAACTGTCTCGAAATGTAGCAGCCCCGCGCTTGACCTGCTGCGCCCGGCGACTGCATGATCTGCCGCAATGTCCGTTGCGAAGCATCCCGGCAACGTGGAGCGGACAGTGGAGCACGTGCGGGCAGCCCCGATCGCACGCCATCGGGCGCGCCGGCTCGGCGACTCCGGATGGCGCCGGGATTGGATTTCCTATTGCTTCTTCGCCATCGCCGCGACCAGCGCGCTCAGTGGAATCGCGATCGTGCGCCGATCGAGGTCGAACGTCTCGGTCCCGGGATAAACCACATAGCGGTGGGTTGCACCGACATCGTCGCTCCCGACATTGAATCCCTTCGAGCGCACCGGGGCGAGCGAGCGCTTGATCTCGATCGCAAACACCCGTGTGCCCGGAAGCTGGAGTACCAGATCGATCTCGGCGCCCGCTGAGGTTCGGTAGAACCATGCCTCGGTGCCGCGCGGAGCGGCGGCACACAGGTTTTCGATCGCGTAGCCTTCCCAGCTCGGCCCCGCCACGGGGTGGGCAAGAACGTCGTCGCGCCTGCGCAATCCGAGCAGGGCGTGCGCGATACCGCTGTCGCGGACATATACCTTCGGCGAACGCACCAGGCGCTTGCCGGCGTTGCGCGACCAGGGACGCAGCTGGCGTACGAGCAGCAGATCGGTGAGCAAGTCGAGGTAACGGGTCACCGTCTGGCCGCTCACCGCGAGTCCCGCAGCGATACGCGAATGGTTGATGAGCTGCCCCTGCTCGTGCGCCAGCATGGTCCAGAAGCGGCGCAGCGTCTCGGCCGGAATGCGTGGCCCGAACTGTGGAATGTCGCGCTGCAGATAGGTCCGGACAAAAGCCTGCCGCCACTCGAAACTCGCCGCATCGTTCGCGGCGAGAAAACTGTCGGGAAACCCGCCGCGCACCCACAACGACTCGCCCTTCGCGCGCTGCGGCGGAAGCTCGCGCTCAAGCAACGCAGTGAGCTCCGCGTAGGCGATGCGCCCGGCGAGCGTTTCGGATGACTGCCTGAGCAGATCGATCGAGGCCGACCCGAGCAACAGAAACCGGCCCGCCCGCCGGCCTTTCGCACGGCCCCGGTCGATGAGTCCGCGCAATACCTGGAACAGTCCCGGCAAACGATGGATTTCATCGAGAATCACTAGGGCGCCCTCCTGCGACGCAAGATAATGCTCGGGGTCGGCGAGCCTCGCAAGGTCCGAGGGCATCTCAAGGTCCAGGTAAACCGCAGCCCGTCCGCGCGCTCGCGCCAGTGCCCGGGCGAGCGTGGTCTTGCCGGCCTGGCGCGGACCGAGCAGCGCCACGGCGGGGAACTGCCGCAGCAGCGCCTCGACCTGCGGTTGCGCCGAGCGGGCAATGAGCGGGTTTCTACGGACCATGCAATTCTTCCATGATGTGGAAGATTTGCAATGTTATAACGGGGTGGACACCGGGTGTCAAGGGTCTGCCAACCATGATTCCGCCCAATTCCCCTCGACGCGCGCCCCGACTCGACATGATCACGATGGGGCGCGGCGTCCGACAGCCGTTCGCGCTCACTGCACACACCGTGATTGTGGGCGGGCCTTGGGGTCAGGGCATTACTTTATAGTCCCTCGCCGTTGGTCGAACTAATGGAAGGCTTACTATAAACTAAAGGCCTGACCCTTGATCTCCTTGCCCGCGATCGCTGACCTGCTTGCCGGGCAGATCCATGTAATGCTGCTCTCCGGGCCCGCGTTGTTCCCGCAGATCACCGCGAAAGTCCAGGTGACCTCGCAACGTCTTCACCCCCATCCCACCCTTCCCCCGTCAAGGGGGAAGGAGTTCTTACTCAACCTTGACCTTCGCTTCCCTCACCACTTTGGCCCATTTCGCGACGTCGCGCTTCAGCACGGCCTGAAACACCTCGGGCGGGCTGTCGTCGATATCGAAGCCTTCGGAAATGAGCCTTTCCTTCATGTCCGGCAGTTTGGTAGCTTTGCGGATTTCCGTGTTCCAGCGCGCGACGATATTCTTTGGCAGGCCTTTGGGTCCCAACACGCCGTACCACAACACCACCTCATAGCCCGGTACACCAGCTTCGGCGACGGTTGGAAGGTCGGGTAGCGCGGCCGAGCGCTTGGTGGTAGTGACCGCGATGGCGCGCAGGCGGTTGACGCGCACGAGCGGGATGGTCGACGGCGCGCTGCCGAAAATCAGCTGGATCTGGCCGCCGAGCAGATCGTTCAGCGCCGGGCCGGTGCCTTTGTACGCCACGTGCGTCATTTTGGTCGCTGCCAGCAGGTCGAACAACTCGCCGGAGAGGTGGGCGATGCCGCCAGTGCCCGATGAGCCGTAGTTGAGCGCGCCGGGTTTGGCCTTGGCGTATGCGATCAGTTCAGCGACGCTCTTTATCGGCACCCCTGGATGCAGCGCTACGATGAACGCAGTATCGCCGATGAGGCCCATCGGCAATATGTTGTTCACCGGATCGTAAGGAAGCTTATACACCGCCGCATTCGTAGCGTAACTGCCTGACATAATGATCACCGTGTAGCCGTCGGGCGTGGCGCGCACTGCGGTCTCGGCGCCGATCGTGCCGCCGCCGCCCGCGCGGTTGTCCACGATCACCGTCTGCTTGAACGCTTCGCTCAGCTTCTGCGCCAGCAGGCGCGCGACGATATCAGTGCCGCCGCCGGGCGCGAACGGCACGATCATCCGGATCGGTTTGGTCGGATAGTCCTTTTGTGCCTGCACGCTGGTGCAGGCGAGGCCCGCGACCAGCAGCGCTGCGGCTACGGCGGTCACACGACTGGGTTTGCACATGGCGTTTCTTACCTTTGAGTTGATGAAGCAACCAGGAGTTTGTCGGACTTGGCCCCGACAAACTCCTAATGAAAAACCGGCGCCAGAAAATCGCAGAACAGGATAACAATTATGCAAATTTACCGGTACTTTCCCGCAAATTCGACCGCTTCGAGTGAAGTTTATTATGGATGGTCAGCCGGTTTTGCTTTTAGCAGCCTGTCGGACTGTTAAGTCCGACAGGCTGCTAGTGCGACGAGCTTCTCCACACCGCCGGCATCGAGCGACTCGAGATGCTCGAACAGGCCGATCAGTTCGTCGGTCAGGCCCACCGCCTGCTCTCCTCGGATAGTTCTGTCGCGAGATTTTAGACTTATCCGGTTTTTTTGCACATGAGAAAGAATACCTGGGGTCAGACCCCGTGTTCCCTGTTGATTGTTCGAGCCTGGCCCATTTAATCCTGCTCGGTAAAGGCGAATAACCTGAAGGAGCTCATCGCGCTGGGACGCGGGCGGCCCGGCACGATCAACTTCGGCTCGCCTGGCACCGGCAGCACGCCACACCTTGCGGGCGAACTCTTCCAGCAGATGACCAATACCAAGTGGGTTCACGTCGCGTACAAGGGCGACAGCCCCGCGCTCGTCGACCTGCTCGGCGGGCAGATCCAGACGATGATTGCCACGGCGGTAGTGCTGGGCCCGCATATCACGGCGGGCAAGCTGCGCGCGCTCGCCGTCACCACCAAGGAGCGCTCGGCCGCGATGCCGGATTTACCGGCGATCGGCGAGGTGGTTCCCGGCTACGCGGTCGACGGCTGGGCCGGCATGTGGGCGCCCGCGGGCACGCCCAGGGAGGTCATCTCGCGGCTCAATCAATCGGTCGCGCGCATCCTCAGGCAACCTGATGTGCAGGAGCGGCTGCGCGTCAGTGGCGCGGCGCCCACGCCGTCCACGCCCGAGGCGTTCGCGCAGGTGATCGCTCAAGACATCGCCACGTGGTCGAAGGTGGTGAAGGCCGGCAACATCAGGATCGAGTGACGCGGCTGCCCCGCCGCGCAGCGTGGTACGGTTGGATTTCCTATCCTCCCCCATACCCCAATGGCACTACCTTAAGGCAGATTGAGCGGAATGATGACCCAACACGCGCTGTCATTCCCGAGCAGTCGGGAATCCATTGGGTGCCTATTTGACGAGTCCCTCGCGATGTTCCCAGATCCGTCTGACGATGTCTGAGGTTACACCGACGTAAAGCGTCCCATATCGTTCATTCGCAAGAATGTAAACATAACGGGTTTTGTTCACCGTCATATGGATTCCCGATCCCCGATTAAGGCACTCGAGGACAAGCTTCGCGGGAATGACAGGTACTGGCTAGTTTCTGGCGCGTTGCGCTTCGGAACGAATCCGAGACAATGTCGTGCGGGGTGATATCACTTCCGCGTCGAGTTGCAGCTCGATCAATGCGCCCGCAGCCGCCTGCCAGGCGCGTTCGAATGCAGGCTCGAATTCGGCTGTCGTCCTGACCGCCTCGCTGTGCAGGCCATAAGCCTTCGCCAGCGTGACGAAATCGGGATTGAAAAGTTCGGTGCCGATTACACGGCCAGGATAGAACGTTTCCTGGTTCATTCGAATGGTGCCGTAGATTCCGTTATTGACGACGATAAACAGAACCTTGGCCTTGTGCTGTCTTGCGGTGGCGAGCTCCTGTCCGTTCATGAGGAAGCATCCATCGCCCGAGAAGGACACCACCGGCCGATGAGGATACATGAGTTTGGCGGCGATGGCGGAGGGTACGCCGTAACCCATCGCGCCACTTGTCGGTCCCAGCTGCGTTCGAAAACCCGTGTATTGATAAAAACGATTCACCCATGCGATGTAAGCCCCGGCGCCGCAGGTGACGATGGTTTCAGCCGGCAAACGGCGCCGCAGGAACAATACGATCTCGCTCATGTTCAGTGCGCCGGGTACCTCGACGGGCTCTTGCCACCGCAAGTAGTCTTCGCGGGCAGCTCTGGTGAGCGAAGCCCAGCTGGGCGCAACCGGCGCCAGGTTGCGCGCAGCTGCCGCAAACTCCGACATCCCGGAATTGATCAGCAGGTCGCCTTGATACACGCGCCCCAACTCGTCCGCGCCGGCGTGGACGTGTATGAGCGTCTGCCGGGGTCGAGGTATATCGATGAGGGTGTAATTGCACGTCGTCCACCCGCCCAGGCGCGGGCCGATCGCGAGCAGAAGGTCGGCATCACGAATGCGCTGTTCCAGTGCGGGATTGAGTCCCACGGAAACATCGCCCGCATAGTTGGGATGCCGATTGTCGAAAAGGTCCTGACAGCGATACGTGCAGGCCACCGGTAAAGCGTTCGCCTCGGCAAATGCCTGAATGTCCTGACAAGCCTTCACGCCCCAGCCGCCACCGCCCAGCAACATGAGCGGCCGTTTGGCCTGGGCGAGCATGGAGCGCATTGTGTCGAGATCGGCAGCGCTCGGATGAGCCCTGACGCACCGGTAATGCTGCGTGTCCGCCACAGTCGCGCTGCTGGTGAGCATGTCTTCCGGGAGCGCCAACACCACCGGCCCCGGGCGCCCCGACACGGCGAGGTGGAACGCATGGCTGACCATTTCAGGCACTCGCTCAGGGCGGTCAATTTGCGCGACCCATTTCGCCATCTGGCCGTACATGCGGCGGTAGTCGATTTCCTGAAACGCCTCACGCTCGACTTCGTCGCTGCTGACCTGACCTATGAATAAAATCAGCGGAGTCGAGTCTTGAAAGGCGGTATGAACACCTATGCTCGCATTCGTTGCGCCCGGTCCGCGGGTCACAAAGCAGATGCCGGGCCGGCCTGTCAGTTTGGCGTATGCCTCTGCCATGAAGGCTGCTCCGCCCTCATGCCGGCAGCTCACAAACCTGATCTGATCCCGATGATCGTAGAGCGCGTCAAGCGCGGCGAGAAAGCTTTCCCCGGGCACACCGAACACGGCGTCGACGCCGTGCGTCTTGAGCGCAGCGGCCAACAATTCTCCGCCGGTGCGGGTAGGTGAATTCATTTGCGTTCCCCGGTCGCTGGCCGGACTTGCGCATATCACTGGAACGGCGGCATGGCGCCGTGAGCGGCTTCCCATGCTTCTGTCGTCGTATGCTTCATGATGGGGAAAACGCTTACATCCATGTAAGGGTGCAGCGGCAGCGAAGTCAAAGTGGCATGCAACTCCTCGGGACTGTTGACCTCCCAGATACTGAAGTTCGCGCGCTGACCCACGATCCGGAAAATGCGCTTGAGTTTTCCTTCCTTCACGAATTGCATGCTGCGCGCGGTCTCGCTCTTGTTGATCTGTTCGAGTTTTTCCTTCGGCCAGTCGCCCGGCAGACGCACCACGATCTTCACCATGAACAACATTTCATTCTCCTGTTATTTTGTGGTAGCTTGGACATCCGCAACGCATTTTAGCGCCGCGCCGGCAGCCGTGACAAAGGCTTCGACCAACATGGCGGTCGTTGCCGGGCGGGCGCAGCCCGCGAAACCAACCGGAGGAGACATGACCATCGCCACGCCGCTGCACCGTATTGCCGCGTGCGCGCTTGTCGCCGGGTTCGGCGTCTCATTTCACGCTGCCGCGCAGCCCGCGTCATCCTTCGACAAGGGCTCGGAAGGCGCAGGACAGGCCGCTTCGACAAGCGCGGGACAAGCTTACCCCACCAAGCCGGTGCGCGTGATCGTGCCGTTTGCGCCGGGCGGCGGCACCGATGTCATCGCGCGTATGATCGCGCCGCGGCTGTCCCAAGAGTTCGGCCAGCATTTCGTCGTCGATAACCGCGGCGGCGCCGGCGGCACGCTCGGCACCGATATCGTGGTGCGCGCGGAGCCGGATGGCTACACGGTCGGCCTCGTGGCGTCGAGCTATGCCACCGCCCCGACCTTCTACAGATTGCCGTACGACCCGATCAAGGGCATTGCACCGATCAGCATGACCGATGCGGGGCCGTTCATACTCGCCGTGCACCCGTCGCTCAAGGCGACCAACGTGAAGGAGTTCATTGCGCTTGCGCGGGCGAGACCCGGCACCCTCAACTACGGCTCGTCCGGCACCGGCGGAACGCTGCATCTCGTGGGCGAGCTCTTTGGGCAGATGACGAGGACCGACACGGTGCACATCCCGTACAAGGGCACCGGGCCTGCCGTCGTTGACCTGATCGGCGGGCAGATTCAGTTCATTTTCGCGAATGGGCCATCGGTGTTGCCGCATATCAAGGCCGGAAAGCTGCGCGGAATCGCTGTCACCACCGAGCGGCCCTCGGCGTTGATGCCCGATCTGCCCACGGTCAGCGAGTTGGTTCCCGGCTTCCTGGCAATCACCTGGCACGGTATGTTGGCCCCAGTAGGCACGCCCAAGGCGATCGTCGAGCGTCTTAATCAAACGCTCGCGCGCATCCTCAAGCAGCCCGACCTGCAGGACGTTCTGCACCGCCAGGGACTCGAACCCGTGCACACAACGCCCGGGGAGTTCGCGCGCGTCATCGCCGAGGATATTGCCCGGTGGTCGAAGGTGGTCAAGGTCGGCAATATCAAGCTCAACTGACCTGTGCAGCAGTTCGATGTGATCGTGGTCGGCAAGGGAAACGCAGCGCTGTGCGCGGCGCTTGCCGCCAGAGACAATGGCGCCAGAGTGACGATGCTGGAAGCCGCACCGGAGGAAGAATCCGGTGGCAACAGTCGCTTCGCCGGCGGGATGATGCGGTTCGCATTCAGCACAGTTGAAGACCTGAAACTGCTGACCGATATCTCCGACGACGAAGTGAAAAACACCGATTGGGATAGCAACACGACGGACGAGTTCTACGACGATCTATATCGTATCACGAGCTTTCGCACCGACCCGCGGTTGAGCGAAATCATGATCACGAAAAGCCTTGAGGCCATGGTGTGGCTGCGCCGCCAGGGCGTGCGCTTCGTACCGAACTACCGTGCCGCATCGGCCGTCGTCTATGGCAGGCGGAGATTTTTCGGACGCATGCCGATCGAAGTGGCCGGAGGCGGGCCGGGTCTGGTGCAGTACCTCGACCATGCCGCGGTCAAGAAGGGCATCGAGATCTTCTATGAAACGCGCGCAGTGTCGCTGATCTATGACGGCGAGCAGGTGTTGGGCGTCACAGCAAAAAGCCACGGCAAGCCCGTCGAATTCCGCGCGCCGGCAGTAATACTCGCTTGCGGCGGCTTCGAGGCCAATCCGGAGTGGCGCACGCGTTACCTCGGTCCGGGCTGGGAACTGGCAAAGGTACGCGGGACGCGCTTCAACATGGGCGATGGCTTGAAAATGGCGCTCGACATCGGCGCCTGCCCGTACGGCAACTGGTCCGGCCGCCACGCAACCTCCTGGGAGCGCTACGCGCCGGAGTTCGGCGATCTCGCGTTGGATCATGCCTGCCACCGGCACAGCTATCCGCTGTCCCTCATGATCAACGCCGACGGCAAGCGCTTCGTGGATGAAGGGGCTGATTTTTACGGCTATACGTATGCCAAGTACGGCGAAAAGGTGTTCAAACAGCCCGAGCTCTTCGCATGGCAGGTCTTCGACGCCAAGGTTAGGGACCTGCTGCGACCGGAATACCATGGGAAGACTGCGACCCGCGTTACTGCAACCACGCTGGAAGAGCTCGCAACGAAGCTTGAGGGCGTGAATCCTGAAGGTTTTCTAAAGACGGTGCGCGAGTTCAACGCCGCGGTGCGCCGGGACGTGCCGTTCAACCCTGCGATCAAGGACGGAAAGTGCACGGTGGGTATTGAGCCTCCCAAATCGAACTGGGCCAACCCGCTCGATACGCCGCCATTCGAGGCCTACCACACGACTTGCGGCATCACGTTTACCTTCGGCGGGCTGCGCATTGAACCCGAGACAGCGCAGGTGCTGGACGTAAACATGCACCCGATCCCAGGTCTCTACACCGCGGGCGAAATGGTGGGCGGGCTCTTCTACTTCAACTATCCGCTGGGGTCCGGCCTGGTCGCCGGCACGGTGTTCGGCAGGATCGCCGGTGCCGCGGCGGCCGCTGCCGCGCGGGCGGCATGCGCGCGGCACGCCTGAGGAATTTGCTGTTACTTTGCGTCCTTGGCGGTCAAAGACCCGAATTCGCGTCAGCCCTTCAGCGCAACCCGCACCTGATCGCCTTGCGGCGTGAGCTTGGTGCCGAAGGGGGCGCTGCGTTTCGCAATATCCTCGAGCGTCGCCCGCTCATTTGCCAGCGCACAGGGCACGGTCTCATTGTTTTTGTTGTGGCGCACGAATTGAAACGTGGCGCCTGTGACTGCACTGCCTTCGAACGTGATTCGTGCCAACATTCCTACCCAATCGCCGACCGCCACGCCTCCGTGGTGGCCGGTGTGGAAGGAAAAACTGCCCAGCCCATAAAAGATCGGTTTGCCCTTGTAGACTTCGACCGGCAGCGAATAGTGCGGCCCATGGCCCATTACGACATCCGCGCCGGCATCGATCGCCGCGTGCGCGATGTCGGTCATGTACTGCAGGACGTCCTGCCACAGCCCCCAGTGACAGGAAGCCACGACGATATCGGCCTTGGCGCGCAATGCTGCGATATCGTCTTTGAACCACTGCAGATATTGTGGATCAGCGTAGGTCAAGATAACGGGCGGGATGCCAGGACGGTTGGCCGGCGGGACTTCGACGCGTGTCTTGTGCAGGGGCAATTGATAGGCGGTATGGCCGCGGATTACCGCAACCCCGGCCGCTTTGTCGCCTGCTTCGTGATTGGTGGGCCAGTACACCGACGTCCGTTGCAGAAAACCCACGCGCAGGCCGCCGTGCTCCAATATCACCGGTGCACGCGCCGCATGTCGGTTTGCGCCCGCCCCGGTGTGCGGTATTCCCAGTTCGTCCAGCCGGGCAATCGAGGACCTGATGGCGGCCTCGCCGTAATTGACGTTGTTGGCGATGCCGACCGCCTGTATCCCGCCGAGCGTCAGTGCTTCAGCGCTCGCCGGAGCCGCGAAGAAGCCTTCGTTTTCGACCGCGTGTCCGCCCGGGGGAGCATAGAAGCAGCACTCCAGGTTGCTGAACACGAAATCGGACCGCTTGAAGATGGGCGCGACGAGCCGAAACGGCACATCAGGCGCGGTAACGTTCATCAGGTTTACGTCGCCGGTGAGCATCAACGTGTGCGGCATGCGGTTTTCCTTCCCGTATGAGTCGTCGCGATCGTGAAGCCTCCCGTCGCGTCCTCCGCGGTGTTTTTTCCGATTCTGCGCATGTTCTCGGCATCCCGCAGCATGCCGCGCGCGATCTGCAATATCTCCTCGCCCTGCGGCGTCAGCCGCAGCAGCTTGTTGCGGTTGCGCACGAAGAGCTCGAACCCCAACTCGCTTTCCAGCAACTGGATCTGGCGCGTGACGGTCGATTGGGCGCGGAAGGTGGCCTGCGCCGCATGCGAAATTCGCAAATCGCGATCGACGACTTCACAGAGCGCCGTCAGTTGTCTCAAGTTCATGGACGGCTCTTTACACCATGCGCAAAACGCAATTTGCGACACATAATTTTCATTATGAAGCATACCCCAAAAGTGCTAGGTTCTACCATCGCAGCGCAGGAAACGGGGGAGTCGGGTGGCGGACCAAACGCATCATTACGACGTGCTGATCGTCGGGACTGGAAATGCGGCATGCTCGGCCGCCCTGGCCGCACTGGAAAAGACGTCGCGGGTCGGGATGCTGGAGAAAGCCCCGCAGCGCGGCCGTGGCGGAAACAGCTCGCTGACGGTCGTCATGCGGTTCGTCTTCAACGGTATCGAGGATCTTCGCCCGCTGGTCAGGAACTTCTCCGAGGCCGAGATGCGCCCGCTGCTCGAAAGTCTTCCGCATCGCACCGAAGCCGAGCTCTGGGACGAAATCATGCGCGTTACCAACAACCAGAGCGATCAGGAAATGCTGCAGGTGCATGTCACTGAATCGCTGAAGACGGTGCATTGGCTCACCAGCAAGGGCCACGACTGGTCTCCGGCAACCATCAGGGACGACAATGTCGTGACGATGAACGGCGGCGGCCCCGGTTTGCAGAAACGCAATTTCGCGATTCTGGAGAAGGCCGGGGTGGCCTTTCACTACGAGACGGCGGCGACTGAACTGATCCAGGACGAAAAAGGCCGGGTGACGGGCGTGCGGGCGCTGACGCCGACCGGCTTTGCGAAGTTTTGCAGCAACTCGGTGGTGCTGGCATGCGGCAGTTTTGAATCGAATCCGGAGATGCGCGCGCGTTATCTCGGGCCCGGCTGGGACCTAGTCAGATTGCGCGGCGTGCCGTTCAACACGGGCGACGGCTTGCGGATGGCGATGGACATCGGGGCCATGCCGCATGGTAGCTGGACGACCTGCCATGCTTCTCCGCAGGACATCAACCTGCCGGCGTTTACCGTGCCTTCGGCGCATTCCCTGAGAGACAGTCTGACGCGCTACATGTATCCGTGGGGCATCATGGTCAACACCAACGGCGAGCGATTTGTGGACGAAGCCTGGGATACCCGCGGCAGAACCTATGCCAGCATGGGCCGTGCGATTCTGGCCCAGCCCGGCGGCATTGCTTACCAGATCCTGGATGCCAAGATCCGGAAGATGAATCTTTATACGCCGAACTATCAGAGCGCCACGACCGCCAGGGCGAATACGCTGGAAAAGCTGGCCGAGGAACTCGATCTAAACGTGGCCAGGTTCGTCAAGACGGTGACAGAGTTCAACGCTGCGGTCCAGCCGGGCGCCTACAATCCGGATCGTCACAAACTGGACGGCAAGCGCACCGCGGGCATTACTCCGCCCAAGAGCAACTACGCGCTGGAAATGGACGAGCCGCCGTTTGAAGCCTTTCCGGTGCGCTGCGGGATGACGTTTACCTTTGGTGGTTTGAAGATCGACCCCAAAACCGCTCAGGTGCAGCACGTGGCGGGGCGGCCGATCCCCGGTCTTTATGCGGCGGGGGAGATGGCGGGCGGATTGTGGGTGGGCAACTATGCTTCGGGTTCCGGCATGATGGCCGGGGCGACCTTCGGGCGCATTGCGGGCACGCACGCTGCGATCGCTGCGCTCAACTCGTAATCGAGAGGCGCGTTCGCATGCCGGTGACAGTGCGCGCGCGGTGAGCCGGGTCCTCCTCTTCGCATCACGCGTCTATTATTGAGATAGGTTCTCGACATTGAATATCATCGTCACCATCAAGCAAGTGGTCGATCCCAACATACCGCCGAGTCATATCGAACTCGACCCGGCGGGCAAGCGGGTTGTGCCGCCTTTCGGAATTCCGCCGGTCATCAATGGCTACGATGCGAATGCGCTGGAAGAAGCGCTGCGCTTGCGGGCGAAATACGGCGGCCGGATCACTGCGCTCGGTCTGGGTGAAGATTCGGGCCGGGAATCGCTGAAGCGCGCCATCGCGATGGGGGCCGATTCGGCCATTCTCTTGAGCGATCCGGACTGGATGCACGCGGATAGCGCGGGCGTGGGGCGGCTGCTCGCGGCGGCGATACGCAAGGTCGGCGATGTCGATCTCGTGCTGTGCGGCCGGCAGGCTTCTGACACCGATGGCGGCCAGGTACTCTACTGGATTGCCGAAGCGTTGGATCTGCCCGCAGTGTCGCCTGTTTCCCGGATAGAAGAACTCGATGGGCGCAACGTGACAGTGCATCGGCTCATCGAAGAGGGCTATCAGCGGCTGCGCGTGGAATTGCCGGCGTTGCTCGGCATCTCGAGCGAAACGAATGAGCCGCGTCTTCCCTCGCTTCGCGGCACGATGGCGGCGGGGCGCGCGATGATTCCGGGGTGGAAAGCGCCTGATCTCGGTTTGGAGGCGCCTGCTGCGAAAGTGGAGCTTCGCCAGTTGCGGACTCAGGCCCGGACCTCGAGTGCCGAGCTCATCGCGGGAAATTTGGGAGCGGAGCAAGGTGTCGCGTTGGCGGACAAACTGCATGAATTAGGGCTGATCTGATGGCGGGCGTTCTGGTTTTCGGCGATGTCGCGGGCGGCGAGCCCACGGCGGCTTCCCTGGAGGTGGCGGCCGCCGGTGCGGCGTTGGCAGAGGCGCTTGGGGAACCGCTCTCGGGTGCGCTCGTGGGCGCGGATTTGGCGGAGGCCTCGCAACAGTTCCGGGGCGGTTTCGCGTGTCTATATCTGGTCGAGGGTAGCCATTACCGGCCCTATACTGCGCAGGCCTACCTTACCGCCGCGCAGGCGGTAATCCAAGCTTGCTCCCCCTCGGTGGTGCTGTTCACGCACACGCTCGAAACCCGGGATTGGGTGCCACAACTGGCGGCGCGTCTCAATAGTGGGCTGGTCATGGATTGCACCGCGCTTGCCTCCGAGGGTGGCGCCCTGGTCGTCACGAAGCCCGTCTATGGCGGAGCGGTCCTGGGTGAATTCGTGGTGCGCGGCGCCCCGCGGATGGCAACGCTCAGGACCCGCGCGTTCACGCCCCGACCTGCTGGTTTTTCCCGCGAAGAGGTGACACGCCTCGAGGTGGCCGCTTCCCAGCCGGAGCGCCTCGTGCTGCTGGAAGAAACGGCCGCGGCGGCGGCAGGCACGAGGCTCCAGGATGCCAAGATCATCGTCGCAGGCGGCCGCGGCATCCGCGGACCGGATAACTGGCATTTCATCGAGGAGGCTTCTGCCGCGCTGGGTGCGGCGGTCGGTTGTTCGCGCCCGA
This sequence comes from Betaproteobacteria bacterium RIFCSPLOWO2_12_FULL_62_58, assembly GCA_001772005.1. Taxonomy (GTDB): domain Bacteria; phylum Pseudomonadota; class Gammaproteobacteria; order Burkholderiales; family SG8-41; genus DSOT01. The sequence goes on from MERI01000110.1 coordinate 22,008, forward strand.
TGGTCGATGCGGGATGGGTGCCCTCGTCGCATCAGATCGGCCTGAGCGGCACCAGCGTGGCGCCCGACTTATACCTCGCTGTCGGGATCTCGGGCGCGGTCCAGCACCTGGCCGGGATCACGGCGGCGCGCGTCGTGGTGGCGATCAACTCCGATTCCGGCGCGGATATCTTTACCCGCGCGAATTACGGGGTTGTGGGCGATTACCGTGAAGTGCTGCCGGCGTTCATCGCGCGGATCAAGCAGCTGCGGGCTTAGAGTCCAATGGCACTACCTTAAGCAGTGAGCATCGCAGGCTCCCTCCCTTGCGCGTAGCGCAGGGGGAGGGTTGGGGAGGGGGCAGAACCGATCCAGCCCCCATCCCAACGCCCGCACGCGGGGGAAGGAAGCTCAAGGTAGTGCCATTCCAATTATCCCGAGGCAAGCATGAAGGCCGATGCATCATACCTCATCTGCTGCGGCGGAGGGGAGGGCGATGATGAAAGAGCAACGCGGCGCCCGGATCAATCAGCAGCGGGTCCGCGAGGCGCTGAACACCGATGTCGAAGTCGTGGTGGCTGCCCGCACTTTTGAGCACAACTCCAACGCACAGACTTTGATCTGGGTCAAACCATCGTTCGGTCCGAGGAGTACCGTGATTGAGATTGAGAGGAGAGGTATTGCGCGTTGGACCGTGAAGCGCCCAATCCGCCATCCCGCTTCCAACCATGCCCGGGACACTGCCCGCCCCCGGTTTTGAGCGAATTCCGAAGTGCTGCGGAGCTTGGCGTGCCGTTCGCGCATGGGCTTGCGCGACGGCTCGAATGCCCGGCGTTGCTTGTGGATGGAACGAGGAGAGTCTTGAAAGAGAGGAGGACAAGCCATGTGGAACGCACAACGGATCATATTGCGGTTGTTCGTCGGAATCATTGCGTGCGGTAACTTTTCGATTTTTGACTCGATAGCGCAAAGTTATCCCGCCAAGGCAGTTCGCATCCTTGTAGGATACGTCCCGGGCGGCGCGGTCGACTTCACCGCGCGTCTGGTGGGGCAGAAATTGTCTGAAAACCTGGGCCAGCCGGTAGTCGTCGAAAACCGCCCCGGGGCAACTACCGCGATTGCAACCGAGAGGGTTGCCAGGTCGCCCGCAGACGGCTACACACTGTTGCTGATCCCGATTTCCACCGCTATTCAATCGGCGCTGCGCGCCAACCTTCCGTATGACCTGAAGCGTGATCTGGCGCCGGTGTCGTTGGTATCGATCGGGCCCTTTGTGCTCGTGGTACATCCCTCACTGCCGGTTCGAAACGTCAAGGAGCTGATTGCGCTCGCCCGGTCGCAGCCGGGCAAACTTGATGTTGGATCTCCCGGCGTCGGCAGCGCGAATCATCTTGCGGGCGAGCTTTTCAACATGAGGACCAAGATAAAGGTTGTTCACGTGCCGTACAAGGGTTCGGGGGAGGCCGTCATCGCGGCTGCGTCCGGTCTGGTTCCCGTGAGTTTTCCAAGCCTCGCTGGCGCGCTGCCTCTCCTCGGGAGCAGCCGGCTCAGGGCGCTCGCGGTTACCAGCGCGAAGCGCGTGTCGTTGCTGCCGTCGGTACCCACGCTCGACGAGGCGGGTTTGCCCGGCTACGATTATTCGGCCTGGTATGGCGTGAGCGCACCGGCAGGTGTGCCGAAAGACATCATCGCGCGGCTTAACGCGGTGCTCAGCAAGGTGGTGCCCGAGCTGAAGGAATCGCTTAATAAGCATGGTTTCGAGCCGCAGACCAGCGCACCGGAACAGTTTGCGGCGCTTATCCAGCGCGAGATCGAGCGCAGTGCCAAGCTGATTCAGTTGACCGGATTGAAAGCCGAATAACGCGGCCGGGTGGTGTCGGGCTGACGGCGGATGCGCGAAACGAGCCGCGACTTGAAATCGTCCGGATTCCATCCACCACACAACACATTGGAGGAAAAGCCGATTGAATAAAGAAAGAATTGGTTTCATCGGCGTCGGTCTGATGGGGCACGGCATGGCGAAACATCTGCTTTCCGCCGGGTTCTCCGTGACCGTGCATGACATAGACCCGGCCAGGGTAGAGGCGATCGTGAAGGAAGGAGCGAAGAAGACCGGCTCTCCTGACGAAATTGGCCCTCGGGTGGATGTCATCATGCTCTCCTTGCCCAGTTCATCGATAGTGAACGAGGTGGTAAGAGATTCGTTGAGATTGTTCGAGACCGGAAGGAAAGGATTGATTGTCATCGATGCGACGACAGCAGATCCCAAAATGTCGGAAGAGCTGGCCGCGCAGCTCAGGCAAAAGGGAATTGAAATGCTGGATGCCACCGTCAGCGGAACCAGCGAAATGTGCGCCGTGAAAGACGTCATTTTCATGGTGGGCGGCAGGAAAGAGATATTTCACCGGTGCGAACCCATATTCGCCGCGATGGGCAGGGAATCGATTTACATGGGGGACAATGGCACGGGCGCGGTGACCAAACTGGTCGTCAATCTGGTCCTCGGCTTGAATCGCATGGCGCTGGCCGAGGGCCTGACGCTGGCCAAGAAAGCGGGATTGGATCAGCTACAGGCCTTGGAGGTGCTCAAGAAATCTGCGGCCTTTTCCAAGATCATGGATCAGAAGGGTTACAGAATGGTCAATAAGCAATTCTTGCCGGCGGCCGGCAAGCTGGCTTTCTATTACAAAGACGTGAGGCTCATGCTGGCTTTGGGAGCCAGGCTGGATTGTCCTTTGCCTCTGATCAGCCTGCACGCCCAGGCCCTGGCCTCTGAGGTATCGAAAGGCAGGTCGGAGTGGGACAGCGCCGATATCATCTCGTTCTATAATGAGTTGGCGAATCTCAGATAAGCGTCGATCTCTCGATAAAGCAGGATGCCCCGGGAGGTAAATCGCGTCGGGCGCCGCATCGCAGCGACGCTCGGTCAGGGATGGCAGGAGTTCACCGATAATGACCGGTCTCACCGAAACGACGGCCAAGCTCATTTGTGGTTTTGAAGGGACTCCTTCATCTGTCACTCTTCACCGGTCACGCCTCACCACGTCACGCTTCAAAACGTGCGCGTTCACGCCGCGCGCGCGGCAGCGCCTGCCCCGGTCCCGGCGATCGTGCCGAACACCGCGCCGGAGACCAGCCCGGCGCCGGCCGGGCAGTTGAAGTAGAATTGCACCAGGCCCGGTGCCGCCGCCCGACGCCAACAGCGGTATGCGGCCGAAGAATTTGCGTGTGCCGGCGACGATCGCCGACTGGTGGCGATAGTTCGGCACGAAGCGCGCGCCCTGGCTGCGCAGCCACACCATGGCTTCCAGGCTTTTCGTGATCAGCGCTTCGCTGAGATCGGGGTCGGTGCGGTAGCTCGTGACGTGATACAGATCATCGTAGAACTGATCCTTTGTGTTGCTTTCCCAATCGGTGCTCTTTGCCTCTTCGTCGGTGATCTCGGTGAGCAGCCTGAGATCCGCAACGGAGTCGTACGCGAACCGCATGACGCCGCCGGCGAAGCGGCTGTTGCCGCCGGATTCGTCCATCGACGCCGCTTCCAGCATCGCCACGCGGGCGCCCCGCTCTCCGGCCGAGAGCGCCGCGCACAGCGCCGCATTGCCCTTGCCAACGACGATCACATCGAACTGCCGCACGGGAATTGTCCTTGCTTCTTTGTCCTTGCTTCGTGGAAAGCTTGGAGTCTAGGTTGGCGGGTTCCACGGTGCCAAGATCGTCACTTCGCATACGTCTCGACGCGCGTCGGCGGATTGCCGATCTCCGCCAAGCGGCCGTCCTCGGCCATGATCTGCACGAACATCTCCAGCGCGTGCAGCATGGGAGGCATGCCGAAGTTGACGCACGTCTGGAAAATGACCTCCATCACCTCCCGCGGTGAGGCCCCGTTCCGCAGCGCGCCGCGCATGTGCCCGCGCGCTTGCGTGCCTTCGCCCACCGCCAGGCAGTCGCCAACCATGCACAGCAGGCGCGTCTTGTCGTCCACGATGCCCCGCGAGTACATGCCCTGGTAGCAGAATTTTGCCCAGAGGTTCGCGAACTCGGGATCCATCGCGTCCAGCCATGCCAGCACGTTCAGGTGGTGCCGCGGCCGCAGGGTGAGTCCGCGCCCGACCGCCAGCCAGCCGTGACGCTCGATGAGGCCGGCGCAGCGGGGATCAGCAACGTCCTCGGGGTGCCAGGTCTTGCGCTCTTCGTCATAGGAACGCGTGCGATCGTTTCCGTCCGGTGGAAGTTGCGAGGCCCGCAACTCGTCGAGCAGCCCCCGCTCTTCCGCGATCCGGTGAAACACTTCGATCGCCGGCTCGACCGTCGTGTGTCCGCCGTAGACCACGCACTGGAGGATGATCTCCAGAATCTCGCGAGGCGCGACGCCGGCCGCCACGGCGGCCCGCACCGTGTCATCGAGCGCGGCGTGGCTCTTCGCCATCGTGTACTGGCCGGCCAGCACGAGGAACCGGGTGCGAGTGTCGAGCGCCGGCCTCCGGCTCAGTCCGGTGATGGCGAAGTCGAGCCAGAGCTTCGTGAAGTTCTGGTCGAGGTCGTCACGCTGAGCCACGCGCCGCTCGAAGGTCCGCGGCTGAATCTGGAGACCCGCGTCGAAGGCGCTGGCGCCGTACTTTGCACGGAGATCGGAATCGGGCATGTCGATAATCCTCTTTGATCGAGAATGAGCGTTGGCCGGGAGTGTCTTGTCCCCGGTCCGCCGTGTCAAGCATCGCGAGCGATGTCGCGTGAATTTTGGACAACTCGCCCTGATGTCGTAATATCCCGATCAACCTAGGAGTTTGTCGGACTTGGCCCCGACAAACTCCTAATAATATCGGCGTGTAATGAGGAGAAGATATGGGATTCGAGCGCATTGCACGCAGGTCGCTTCCGGTCGCGGTGTGGTTGGTTGGAGCGCTGGCCGCGCAGATAGCGACCGAGGCGCGGAGCCAGCCCGCTTGGCGTCCGGAGAAAGCGGTTGAAATCATCCTGCCTACGGCCGCCGGCGGCACCAACGACCAGATGGCGCGCCTCATACAGAAAATCCTGCAGGATCAGAAGCTGGTGACAAGTCCGATTGTGGTCATGAACAAGGCGGGCGGCAATCAGACGCTGGCTGTTGTTTACCTCGACCAGCATGCCGCGGATCCGCATTACCTGTTGTACGCGACGGCAACTATTTTCACGAATCAACTCGCCGGTCTCACGAAGCTGCATTACGCCGATCTCACCCCGCTTGCATTGTTTCTCGTGGACCACAGCGTGATCACGGTGAAAGCTGACTCGCCGATAAAAAACATGCGCGACCTCGTCGATCGTCTCAAGGCGGACCCGGAATCCATCGTTTTCGGCATGGCCGCGCGCGGCGGGCCCAACCATTTGGCTCTTTCGCAGGCCATGCGGTCCGCTGGAGTGGACCCCAAGAAGCTGAAGACGGTCGTGTTCAAGACCAACGCCGAATCCATGATGGCGGCGGTGGGCGGGCACATCCACGCGGTGGTGTCCTCGGTGAGCGCCGCGTTGCCCCAGGTGCAGGCGGGAAATACGCGCATGCTCGCCATCGCGGCGCCGCAGCGCGCGGCGGGTGCGCTTGCGAACGTGCCGACGCTGCGTGAGCAGGGCATAGCCGCGAACGGAATAGCCAACTGGCGCGTCGCCTTCGGCGCGAAGGGGCTGAGTCCGGCGCACATCGCGTTTTGGGACGATGCGCTGACACGAATGGCCGCGGCGGACGAATGGAGGAACCAGCTCGCGGCGAACAACGTGGGCGTGAATTTTCTGCGCGGCAAGGCGCTCGCGAAGTACCTGGAGGCCGAGTACAACGACACCAAGACCACGATGGCCGATCTCGGGCTTGTTAAGTAGGTGATGGGTGGCGGGAGGGCGGGAGGGCGGGAGATCGGAAGGTCGGAAGGTCGGGAGATCGGGAGGTCGGGAGATCGGGAGATAGTTAGATTCAACTTCGCTCTCCCGTTCTCACGCGCTTACGCTCTTCCGCTCTGACGCCCTTACGCTCTCACGCTCTCACGCTTTTGAGATGGAGACCTGAATGGCGGTAATGCTCGGCATCGAATCGCTCAAGGGCGTGCTTGGAATGCGCGATGCCATCGATCTGCTGGAGGTAGCGCTGTCTCACGAGGGCGCGGGAAAAACGTTCGTCTCGCCGAAGAACGTCACGGATTTCGAAGGCGGGTCGATGCGCATCTTGTTCGCGGCCGATTATCAAGCCGGGTACTTTGCGACCAAGGCGTACCACAGCATCCAGGGCGTAGGCACGCGCTACGTCGTTTCGCTCTACCGCCTGAAGGACGGGGAACTGCTTGCCCAACTCGACGGGCAACTCATCACCGATCTGCGCACCGGCGCGGCGAGCGGCGTGATCGCGCGGAAAGTGCCGGTGACCGGGCCGGTTTCGGTTGGCATCATAGGCTCCGGCCACCAGGCGCGCGCACAGCTCGAGAGCCTGGCTGCGGTGTACCGGGTGGAGGCGGCCGCCGTCTTCAGCCCGACCGCCGCCAATCGCCAAGCTTTTGCGCGCGAGATGTCGGCACAACTCGGTATCGCGGTGACTTCGGTCGATTCGGTGGAAGCCGCGGTGCGCGGTCGCGCCGTGGTGGCCACGGCGAGCAGTTCCAGGAGCAGCGAGCCCATATTGCGAGGTGAATGGCTCGATCGCTGCCGGTTGTTGTGCGCCGTGGGCAACACGCGGCGGCAGTTTGCGGAGGTCGATGTGCGGTGCTTTCGCGACGCGGCCCTGGTCGTGGTGGATTCGTTGCATGCGATCGAGGAAGCAGGTGATCTGCGCCGCGCGGTCGAGGATGGCGCCATGCCAGAGACCAAGCGGGCCACGCTCGCGCAGATCGTTACCGGCGCCGTCGCCGTGCCGCGGGAGGGGCTGGTCGCCTTCAAGTCGGTCGGCACGGCGCTGCAGGACCTGGCGCTCGCCGCGCGCTACTACGAACTGCTGGGGACGAGGGCGGGGCTCCCGTCCGCATCGGACCTGGCAAGCCTGAGGAAGCCGGCGAGGGCGAGCGGTCAGGCGCGGCGCTGAGCGGAAAGCTCGATGGATGTTTCCCAATTCAGGGGGATGGCTATACAATTTGCAGAGTGGCTTACTAAAGGAACGGGAAATGTCGAGCATTCTCAAAGACGCAGTTGAAGCGCCCGCAACACCGGCGAAGCGAAGGAAGATCACGCTCAAAGGCGTCATGCAGGCCCCGGTCACGCCGCTCAAGGATGACTTCAGCTTTGACGGCGACGGCTTCGCCAAGATGGTGGAGTTCCACGTCCGTCACGGCGCGCCCGCCATCGCCTGGCCGCACCACAAGGCGGAGTCGCTCAATCTCACGATCGCCGAGCGCAAGCTGGGGGCCGAGATCGCGGTGAAGACCGTGGCGAAGCGGGTGCCCGTTTCGATCTTCGTGGGCACGTTGTGCGAAGAGGATTCGCTGGATCTGGCGCGGCATGCGCAGAAGATCGGCGCCGACATGATTCTCACGATCTCGCCGTACTGCCGCAGGCCGTCGCAGGAGGAAATCTACGACTCGATCGTGCGCATCGGCACGCACACCGAGCTGCCCGTCCTCACCTACAACTCACCCTGGCGCAACGGCGAGGGCGTGGAATTCACCAGCGAGCTCGTCCGGCGCCTCATCGAGCGGCTGCCCAACTACATAGGGATGAAGGACGCGAGCTTCCACAGCGAGAAGTTCCTCGAGATTTCGCGCGTTGCGCTGAAGATGCGCCCCGGCTTTGCGATCATCATGGGCGTGGAGCATCTGCTCGCGGCCTATCCGCTCGGCGCCTGCGGGTCGTTTTCCTCGTCGGGCGCGATTGCGCCCAACCTCTGCAACAAGTTCTTTGCATCGCTGGAAGCGCATGACTGGCAGACGGCGCGCGAGTGCCAGTTCAAGATCTCGCGGCTGTGGCGCCTGTTCAAGGAGCAGTATCCTTCGTCGCTCAAGGGCGCCATGATCATGATGGGCCGCCCGGTCGGGCCCACGCGCTCGCCGCTGCCCACCGCCACCAAGGAACGCGTAGAGTTCCTGCGCGCGCAGCTCGAGGAGTTCGACGTTCTGCAGACCGAGCCCCACGGGTGGTAACGGAAAACCCGGGAGTGGTGAGATCGGGAGGTCGGGAGGGCGAGAAGCCGGGAGATCGGGAGGTCGGGAGATCGGGAGGTCGGGAGATCGGGAGGTCGGGAGATCGTGAGATGGGAAAATCGTTAGATGCTTCTTCGTTCTCCACCTCCCGCCCTCCCGCCCTAACGCCCTCGCGGAATTTCTCGCTCTCCCGCTCTGACCCCAATGGCACTACCTTAAGCGGAAATGTGCGCACGATCACGGCTCAGAAGGTGTGTCGTTCCCGTGAAGACGGGAACCCATTCGGCGGCTCCACATGTTCATATCGTAAATTGGATTCCCGTTTTCACGAGAATGACAACCTAAGCGACTTCTCAGGAATGACAGCGCGTGCTGGGTCATCATTCCGCTCAATCTGCTTAAGGTAGTGCCTTTGCGCTCTGACGCCCTGACGCTCTCACGTCGATCATTCCCCGCCCTCAATCTTTGATTCTTGAGACAGGCTATACGAACATGACCCATTTTCAACCAGGCCTGGTGCATACGCCGGTCACGCCCTTCAAGCGCGATCAAAGCATCGATTTCGACACCTACGCCAGGATCATTGAATTTCACCTGCGCAACGGCGCGGACTCGCTCGCGCTGCCGATGCCGGAAGGCGAGGATCTCAGCCTGACCGGCGAGGAGCAGCGCAAGCTCCTGGAATTTGCGATCGGACAGGTCAAGGGGCGCGTGCCGGTGATCGCCCACGTGAGCGACGCGGGCACCAGCATCGCCGTGGCGCGCGCGGTTCACGCGGAGCAGGCGGGCGCAGCGGCCATCGTGTCGCACCCGCCGTACTTCTGGCATCCGCGGCCGGCAATGGTCGTCGAGCATCTGGTTCAGATCGGCTCCGCGGTGCGCCTGCCGTTCTTCATCGTCAATCCGCCGATCGAGTCGGCCGGCACCACGTTGCCGGCCGAGTTGGTACTGCAACTGATCGAACGCCTGCCCAACCTCGCGGGCGTCGTCGATGCAAGCCTCGACTTCGTTTTCATGGAAGAGGTCATTCCCAACGGACGGCGGCTGCGTCCCGGTTTCCAGCTGCTTGCAGGCGGGGACTTTCCCGTTTCGTCGGGCGCCCTCGGCGGCTCGGGCGTGTTCTCCCCGCTGTCCGGCGTCGCGCCGAAGCTTGTGCGCCAGCTCTACGATTTGTGCAGCAAGGAGAAGTATGTCGAGGCGCGCAAGATACAAGAGGACATCGGCGCATTGCACCACGCCATCAAGTCGGCTGGTGAATCCGGCCTGCGAGACGGTCTTGCGGGCCTTAAGGCGGTCCTGCGCACGATGGGTCGCGACTGCGGCCAGCCGCGTCCCCCGGTCCGACGTCTGGACGAAGTCCGATACGGGCAGCTTGCGGAAGCGATTGCCGCCATGCCTTTTCTTCGCGCGGAGCCTCGCGGCTGGTAGGGTCTGAGAACGATGAACGATGAACGATGAACGATGAGCGGTGAGCGGTGAGCGGTGAACAGTAAGCAAGAAACTTCAAGAGCAAAGCATATCTATTGAGCTTTACGCAACTTGGTGACAAAAGTATGTCGTCCCCGTGAAAACGGGGATCCATAGAGCACCCGTTGTCGCACAAACCGCTTCATGGATTCCTGCTTGCGCGGGAATGACAAAGCGTTGGCAATTGATGTCACACCCTTATGTAATACTCGGTAATTTCGCTTACCGCTTACCTTCACCAGTCACGCACTTGAAAGAAACCGATGCCGGAGCAGAAATCCACGGGGCGGCGAGCGGCGTTCGTGACCGGCGCGTCATACGGCATCGGCGAAGCGACCGCGCTGGCGCTCGCCCGCGATGGCTTCGACGTGGCGGTTTCGGCGACGCGCCTCGAAAATCTTTCGACCGTCGTCACAAAGCTCGAAGCCATCGGTACGCGCGTGGCGCCGGTGGCGCTCGATCTGCGTGCTCAATCCAGCATCGAACAGGCAACGGCTCAGGTCATCAGCGCTCTCGGCCGTGTCGACGTGCTGGTGAATAACGCCGGCGTCACGCTGCGCAGGCTGGCGCTGGAAATCACCGCGGCGGAATGGGATGCGGTGATCCAGACCAACCTGACGGGAACATTCTTCATGACCCAGCAGGTGGCCCGGCATCTTGTCGAGAGCGGGCGGCCGGGTTGCGTCATCAACATCGCTTCCACCCATGGTTTGGTTGGGCTCGCAACGCGATCGGCGTACGGCATATCCAAGGCGGCGATCATCCACATGACGCGAATGCTGGCGATCGAGTGGGCGGACCACGGCATACGCGTCAATGCAATCGCTCCGGGCAGGGTAGAGACTGGGTCCCCGGCGCGTGCGGCATCGCTTGCCGATCCCAAGTATCGCGAAGCGATGCTGAACCGGGTCCCGCTGCACCGGTTTTGCACTTCCGAGGAAGTGGCCGGCGCGGCCTGCTACCTGGCGAGCCCACTGGCGGCGACCATCACGGGGCAGACGCTGATCCTGGACGGCGGGCTTACCTCGTACTGACGAACGCAGCAAGAGCCCGTTAATGCGTGAATGAGTGAACGAGTGAACAAGTGAACGGGTAAAAACTCCTTCTTTCCCGTCGCCGGGTAGAGGCAAGGGCGCTTACCTGTTCACTCGTTCACGCCGGTCCTGGGTTTGTAATGGGAGGGGGCGTCGTGGATTTGATGACGTTGCACGTGGTCGTTTCGGGAGTGCAGCGGGAAACCGCACGCATCCTGGGGATAGTCTCTCTGTGTGTCGTGATTCCCGGCGCGCTTGCGGCCGGCTATCCGGATCGTCCCGTGCGGCTGATCGTGCCATCGCCGCCGGGCGGGGGCACCGACACTGCGACGCGCATGATCGCGCCGAAGCTGAGCGAGTACCTGGGCCAGCAGATCGTCATCGACAACCGCGGCGGGGCGAGCGGCAACATCGGCGCGGAGTTGGCGGCGCGCGCGGCGCCCGACGGTTACACCCTGGTGGCCGCCATCGCCTCGCTTACCAGCAACCCGGCCCTGATGAAGAAAGTCCCGTACGACCTGGAGCGCGACTTTGCGCCGATCTCCATGCTGAAAATGATCCACGTCCCATACAAGGGCGCAGGTCCCATGCTTATCGACGTCGTGGCGGGTCATGTGCCGGTGACAGCCGCGAACATCCTGAGCACCTTGCCGCTGGTCAAGAGCGGGAGAGTGCGCGCGTACGGGGTGACGAGCGCGAAGCGGGCGAGCGGCGCGCCCGACATTCCGACCATAGCCGAGGCGGGCGTGCCGGGTTATGAGGCAGTCACCTGGTTCGGCCTGCTCGCACCGGCCGGCACGCCACGCGAGATCGTCAGCAGGCTGCACGCGGACGTGGTGCGAGCATTGCAGGATCCGGCCGTCAAAAAGCGTTTCATCGACGACGGCGCGGAGCCGACGCCGAGCGGTTCCCCGGAAGAATTCGCGGCGCTCATACGCGCCGAGATCGCGAAATGGGCCAGGGTTATCCGGGACGCCGGCATCAAGCCGGAGTGACTGAAAACGATGAACGCGGAATGCTGAACGATGAACGGAAGGGCTGGCGCGCCCCGGTGCTTACGCCATGCCGCACCCGTCACGTCACACCTCGCGCGCGGCCCATCCGGGGAGCGCCTTGCAGCGCGCGAGCCATGCGACGACCCCAGGGTACGGGTCGAGCGGGACCTGCGCTTCGGGCGCGGTTTCGACGTACGGAAAGCAGGCGATGTCCGCGATGGTGGGGCGCCCCAGCGCGAGCCACTCGTTGTTTTTCAGGCGGCCCTCGAGCGCGGCGAGGGCAACGCGGCTCATCGCCTGCCCCTGTTCCAGAGTGCCCGCCGTCCAGCGTCCTTGCAGCACGCCGCGGCGCGCGTACTGGAGGCCGAACTGGATTTCATTGCCGGCCAGCGCGACCCACTGCATAACCTGGGCCATATCGGCCGGCACGGCCGGCAGCCATTGTTCGCCGCCGTGCTTGCGGGCCACGTAAACGAGACACGCGGCGGAATCCCACACGACGCTACCATCGTCCTCCAGCACCGGCACCTCGCCGCGCGGGTTGAGCTTCAGAAACGCAGGCTGCTTGTGCTCCTTCCTCGCGTTGTCAATCGCTATTTTTTCGTAGGGCACTTTCAACAGCGACAGCAGAATCCGGACCTTGTAGGCGTTTCCCGAGATCGGTATGTAGTACAGCTTCATTCATTCCTCCAGGCCGTCAACGTGACTGCCGGTGCCGGCGATACCTATCCTTAAGCGCTGCTCCTTATTCAGCAAGTCTCAGCGATCGCTGAGACTTGCCACCGTATTGATCGTCGTCCGCGCGAAGAACCTGCCCGTGCCGTGATCCGGTGCGCAAAATCTGTCGTTCCCGCGGAGGCGGGAACCCAATTTCGGCGCCGCCTAGATTAGATGCCCGCCTCCGCGGGCATGACATCTGGGTTGCGACCGGATTCCTGCCGGAGCCTGCCCTTGACTGCATTAATCGGGGGCGCGAATGACACCGTGTTCGCGCGTCTACTGCGGCGTGACGTTGGCAATGCGCAACTGTTCTTCGGTGTCCTTGAAGTAGCTTTGCAGGAACCGCCTGAACTCCGTCGGCGTGCTCGCGACCCCGACATGCCCGCCGGCTTCCAGGTACTCGCGCATCCTGGGCGTGTGGACCGCCTGGGCGACCTCGGTGTGTATCCGCGAAATAATCGCGCGGGGCGTGGCTGCCGGCGCAAACATGCCGTGCCACGACGCCTCGTACACGAGGCCCGGAATGCCGGACTCCGCGACCGTCGGCAGTTCGGGCATTCGGGACCAGCGCTGCGCCCCGGTGTAGGCGAGCGCCCGCAGCCTCCCGGCCTTGATGTGGGACACCACGGTGGTGGGCGCCCCGAACGCAACCTGGATTTCATTACCCATCAACGCGTTCATGATCAGCGCAAACCCCTTGTACGGCACGTGCGCGAGCTTGGCGCCGGCGCGCGCATTGATGAGTTCACCCAGCAAATGCTGGCTGTTGCCGACGCCGCTCGATCCGAAATGCACGGGGGTGCGCGAGGTCCTGCTCAACTCGACCAGTTCCCTGATCGATTGCGCCGGGACCCTGGGGTTAACGAGGACCAGGTAGCCCGGCAGACTGGTCACCATCGTAACGGGTGCGAAATCCCGCATCACGTCGAACGGAAGCTTCTTGTGGACGAGCTGGTTGTTGGCGAGCGAGGCGGACGTGTAGAGAAGGGTATAGCCGTCCGGCGCCGCCTTCGCCAGCGTCTCCCCGGCGATGATGCCGTTGGCCCCGCTGCGGTTGTCGATGACGATGTTCTGCCCGAGACCGCGCACGATATATTCGGACACCGCGCGCGCGATCGTATCCATGGTGCCTCCGGGCGGCTGCGGGATCATCATGCGGATGGGGCGGGTGGGATAGGCCTGGCCCCATGACGGGCTCGCCAGGACGCTCGCGAGTGCGGCCAGGAATGCGATCGACCAACGCAGCATGGTGTCTCCTACCAGCCGCGCGGCTCTCCGCGAAGAACGGCCAGCGCGCCGAGTTCCGCCGCGAGCTTCTCGTAGCCGCCAGCACCTAATGCGTCCAGTGGCGGACGCGGCTCGCCGCAATCGCGCCCCATCGCACGCATGGCGCCCTTCAAGCCCGCGAACCCGGGCCGCTTCACGATCTGCCGCAGCGCCGCGGCCTCTTCCTGCAGCTTGCGGGCTTCGAAGTAGCGCTCTTTGCGGCAGATTTCGTAGAGTTGGCGCACCAGCCCGGGCGCGACGCCCGCGAGGGAAGAAAACATACCCGTGGCGCCGACTGCTCCGGCCGATACCATGTACTCGGTTCCCGCAAGCAACTGGAAGTCCGGACGCACGCGCCACGCATTGGACACGATGTTGATCATGAACTGCCAGTCGAGACTCGCGTCAGCCACGCCCGCGAAGTTGGGGAGGCGGTCGATCAGCTTGAGCACGACTTCGGTGCTCAGTTTCGTGCCGCCCATTTCGTCGGGGGTGTAGAACACGTAGAACGGGATGTTTACGGCTGAGCCGATCTGCGCGAAGTGCTCCAGCAGCATCGCCGGCGGCGGCGTCCAGTAGTAAGGCGTGGTCGCGATGACGGCGGCGGCGCCCGCCTTCTCCGCATAACGCGCGCGGTCCGCGGAGATGGCGGTGCCGGAATCGCTGACATGGGCGATGACGGGCACGCGGGCCTTGACCTGCCTGATCGTGAACTCGAGCAGGTTGCGCTGTTCGGCGTCGGAAAGACTCACTGATTCGCCTGCGTGCATTTGAACCGCCAGCGCTTGCGCGCCATTGCGGAGATGGAACTCGATCAACTTCCCGTACGAGTCGAAGTCGATGCGGTATTCGCGCGTGAACGGCGTGACCGGGGTGTGCACCAAGCCTGGCTGAAAGATAGGCATATGTGTAAATTGTCAGAAAACAAAAACATTAACCGCCGATGAACGCGGGGAAGAACAAGGTAATGGGTGATGGGTAATGGGAGCAATAGCACTACCTTAAGCGGAAATGTGCGCACGATCACGGCTCAGAAGGTGTGTCGTTCCCGTGAAAACGGGAATCCATACGGCGCGTCATCTCGCGTGAACCATCCTATGGATTCCCGATCCCCGATTAAAGCATTCGAGGACAAGCTTCTCGGGAATGACAGCGCGTGCTGGGTCATCATTCCACTCAATTTGCTTAAGGTAGTGCCATTGGGTAATGGGAGGTAAACACCTTCCTCATCGTTCATCACCCATCACCCATTACCCATCACCCATAACGCATCACCGATTTCCACTCACTATTCACCATTCACTTGCTTCACCAGCCATGAGGTTCGGTCTGCAGGATGCCGAGTTCCTCGAGCTGAGTGGCGATGTAGGCCTGGCGCTCCTTGGTCGCGGTCGGCAGCGGCGGCCGGGTTGGCCCGACCGGGCGTCCCATGACGACCATCCCGCCCTTGAGCGACGAGGGGTACTGGTCGCGGAACAAGTCCCACAGCCGCGCGAGCTTGAACTGGAGTTCGCGCGCGCGGACGCTCTCTCCGGCGACGCATGCATCGTAGAGTTGCGTGCACAGGTTCGGACAGATGGCGCCGGCGGACGAATACGACCCCACGCAGCCCAGCGGCACGGAAGGCGCAAGGAATTCCACTCCCGCGACAATCGAGAAGTCCGGACGCAACTGCAGCGCCACGCGGGAAATCTCCATGAATTTTTCGCTGTTGAAGCTGGCCTCTTTCATCGCTATCAGGTTGGGCAGCCGCGTCAGGAGGCGGGCGATGAGTTCGCCGGTGAATTCGATGCCTGACAGATAGCTGGGGGAGTTGTAGGCAATGAGCGGCAGATCGACCGAAGCGCCGAGCCTGACGAAGTAATCGTAAATGCCGTCGGCAGAGGGGCTCCAGAAATACGGGGTGATCGCGATGATGGCGTCCGCGCCGATGCGCTGCGCGTGTTGCGCGAGCTCCATCGAATCCTCCACGGCGAGCGCGCTGACGTGGATCGAAACCGGTATCCGGCCTGCAACGACTTTTACCGCGACTTCGGCAAACGCTTTTCGTTCCGCGATCGTGAGGTTGAGCGACTCCCCCTTGTGATGCGGCCACGAAATGGCGGTGGCCCCGGTGCGGACGTGAAAGTCCAGCAGCCGCTCGAATGTGGCCAGGTCGGGGCTGAAGTCTTCCTTCAGCGGTGTGACCGTGCTTTGCATTACGCCTTTGAGTATGAGCGGCATTTTCCTGTCCCCGTTGTAATCGGCTCGCAGTTTAATGGCACTACCTTAAGCCAACTTGAACGAACTAAGCGGGATGATAACCCAACAACCCTTGTCATTCCCGTGCAAACGCTTAGGTTGTCATTCTCGTGAAAACGGGAATCCAATTCGCGATTTGAACATGTGGAGCCGCCGAATGGGTTCCCGTCTTCACGGGAACGACAGATTATTTGGGTTCCCGCTGGGGCCTGCCCTCGAATGTTTTAATCGGGGGCGGGAACGAAGATGACAGCCGCTTATCGTCCGCCGCTACTCCAATGCTTGTCGCGCCCACTCGGCCCACGTCAGAAGTTGTGCGTCGCCGTCGTAGCGGCCGACCAACTGCACGCCGATTGGCAGCCCCAGCGAACCGCTGCCGGCCGGCAGGGTGACGCAGGGTACGCCCAGCAGCGTCCAGTTGCGGTTAAAGAGGGAGTTGCCGGTGCTGTCGATTCCCTTTGGCGCCTCACCCGGTGCGCTCGGCGTCAGCAGGATATCGACACCCTCGAACAGGGCAGGAAATACCGCGCGGCATTGTCGCGCATGGTGCATGGCTGCATCGTACGCTGCGCGCGGCGTGTGCCAATGCTCCTCGAGTTTCTCGCGCAAATACGTGCTGAGGAGGCCGGGATGATTGAAGCGCTCGTATGCGAGCGCCCGGGCCGCCTCAAAGTTCATGATCAGCAGTTGTTCCTCGTAGAGACGATCGAAATCTTCCGGCAAGTCGAAGTCCCGCAGTCGCGCGCCTCGTTTCGCCAAGGTGGACGCGGCGTTTTCGAGTATCGCGTGCGTATCCGCGGCGGCTTCCTTCCAGCGCGGGGTACGGCAAAGACCGATGCGGGGCGCTCCTGGCGGTTTGCTCGAGAAGCCGGGCAGCGCCCGTGCGGACACTGCATGCACCAGGAGCGCGCAGTCTTCGACCGTACGTGCCATCACGCCGATGGTGTCCAGCGATTCGGCGAGTGCTTTCAGTCCGGAGCGGTTGATCGTCCCGAAGCTCGGCTTGTAGCCGGTAATGCCGCAGTAGGCCGCGGGGCGGACGGTCGAGCCGCCGGTTTGAGTGCCAAACGCGAGCGGTGTCATGAAATCCGCGACTGCCGCGGCGGAGCCGCTCGACGATCCGCCCGGGGTATGCGCAAGATTATGCGGATTGCGGGTCGGTCCCGGCATGCGCGAAGCAAATTCAGTGGTAACCGTCTTTCCTAGAACGATGCCGCCCTCGTGACGCACCATGGCGACGCATGCCGCGTCCGTACGCGGCCGATGGTCGCGGTAGATCGGCGAGTTGTATCGTGTCGGCATATCGGCGGTGTCGATCACATCCTTGAAGCCGACCGGGACGCCGGCGAGCAGGCCGCGCGCGCCGGCTCTATCAATCGCGCGGGCCTGCGCGAGCGCGGCTTCGGGATCGCAGTGAACCCACGCCTGCACCTGAGGATCGCGCTCCCTGATGCGGTCCAGGCATGCGGCCACCAATGCTTCGGAGGTAAGCTTGCCGGCAGCGATGCGCCGTGCTGCTTCTGCGGCGCTGAGACGGTTGAGATCAGTCATGATGTGTCGCGGAGAAGTGATTGCAAACAGAATAGGGCCCGGCATTTAGTGCTACTGTGTCATGAAGTTCACGGATAAAAACATTCCTTCCCCCTCAGGGGGAAGGTTAGGATGGGGGTGGGGTAATGCTAAGAATGGCTGCCACAGTAAACCCATCCCCACCCCCGGATCA
>MERI01000111.1:0-6024 GCA_001772005.1 Betaproteobacteria bacterium RIFCSPLOWO2_12_FULL_62_58
CATCTCGCGGCTGCCGACCTGGATGCCGTGCACGTTGGCGCGCTTGGCGAGGATCATCTGCGGGTTGATCTGGGCCTCGCCCGCGAGATTGCCGATTGCGTAGAGCCGCCCGCCCACACGAAGCGCAAGGAGCGATTTCCTGAACGTTCCCGCGCCGCCCAATTCGACAACATGGTCGGCGCCCTGTCCGCCGGTCAGATCCATTACCGCGCGCTCCCAGTCGGGCGTGGCGCGGTAGTTCACCACGTCGGTAATACCCATCGCCTTGAGCCGCGCGATCTTCTCTTCGCTGCCTGAGGTGACGATCACGCGCGCCCCGGCCATGCGCGCGAACTGCACCGCGAATAGCGATACGCCGCCGGTGCCCAACGTCAGCACGGTCTCGCCCGCAGCGAGCTTCCCGCGGGCAAAGAGAGCGTGCCAGGCGGTGACGGCCGCGCACGGCAGGGTGGCCGCCTCCTCGAAGGTGAGGTGCGTAGGAATTGAGACGACGCCTTCTTCCGAGAGCACGATACGCTCGGCCAACACGCCATCCGATGGGCCGCCGAGCGCGGAGGACGCGTAGGCCGGATCGATACGCCCGGCGAGCCAGCGCTGCACGAAGATCGCGGCGACGCGATCGCCGACCTTCACGCGCGTGACGCCGGGGCCGGCTTCCACGACTTCGCCGGCACCGTCCGAAAGCGGAATCAGCCGTGGCTTGATCGCCGACCGCTCATAGGCGCCGGTGGCGACCTTGAGGTCGCGGTAATTGAGCGAGGTCGCGCGGATGCGGATCGCAACTTCCCTCGGGCCGGGGCGGCGGTCCTCCTCGTCGCCAAGTTTCAGATCGTCGAGAATGCCGACCGGGTCGAGTCTGTAGACTTTCATGCGCTCTTCTGCATCATCGTTCCGGATAGTACTACGTGGCGATGGTCCAGTCGCAGATCTATGAGCGGGGCACCAACGCGGTGTAATTCCGGGCCAAATACGCAACAACTCTTACCGCCCTAACCCGACGGCTGCTTCTGGCCGTAGACGACCATCAGCCGAGGGCCGCAAACCGACCCAAAGCGACATTCGCGCCGCCCCCATTGTTGCGCGACGCGGCCGCCGACCGCCACCTTCACCAAAAACGTCCGAGAAACGTGAGGAACGCCTACTTACTGCCTTATACGAAACCGCGCGCTTCGTCGCCAGAATTGCACTGAACGCCGACTACTGGAACGTCTTCGTGCGGGTGCCGGAAAGAACGCCTGGCTTTATCGCGCGTCTACTCGATCAGGCAGGAAGAACACCCGGCCGCTTGGGCCCGTTAGCGATCATTGCCACGAACTGCTCACACATCTCCTTGAAAGGCGCGAGCCTTCCAGCGTGGACCTTGAAATACGGGGCGATGGTGCAGCAGGTATCTTGTGTTCCCATTGGCTTCTCCTGGATCGCCTCGCGACTCGAGAGCAGTGCCCGCACCTGCCGCCAGATCAAGCTGAAAACCTTTGACACTCCCAATCACCCGCGGATCGAATTCTTGCGGACCACAATGCTACAATCGGGAGCGTCCTCACGAGGGGCTGGGGTATTGCATCCCGGATGAAATGTACTATGGAAAACTGGAGCCTTTGTCGGAGCTAGCCTGATATCTCCCACACAACCGGTCCAGAGCTTATACCTGCCCTCGGGTTGTCCACGACGTAGTAGGGTCCATTGCAGCAGGGGGAATCGGGCCGCGCAGCAGACGGTTTATTCCGAATGAAAACTGGCGGTTTAAATTAACGAGCGGACGGACCATGGCGGAAATCAATGGTGCAGCGCTGATCGCAAAGTGCCTGAAGCAGCAGGGCGTGAAGGAGTTGTTCGGGGTCGTCGGCATTCCCGTGACGGGGATCGCCAATGCGGCGCAGAAGGAGGGCATCCGCTACATCGGCACCCGGCACGAGCAGGCTGCTGGGTTTGCGGCCCAGGCGGTGTCCTATCTCAGGGGCCATGTGGGGGTGGCCCTCACCGTATCCGGGCCCGGGATGACCAATGCGATCACCGCGCTGGGCAACGCATGGGCCAACTGCTGGCCAATGCTCCTGTTGGGAGGGTCCACCGACCTGGCCTTCGCCCATCGGGGCGGATTTCAAGTGGCCCCGCAGATGGAGGCGGCGCGGCCGTTCTGCAAATGGGTCGCCCAGCCCGCGCGGGTGGAGGATATTCCCCACCTGATCGAAATGGGTGTGCGAACCGCATGGTACGGGAGGCCGGGCCCGGTGTACATCGATCTGCCTGCGGACATCATCGAGGCGATGGTGGACGAGGCCAGCCTCACCTATCCCGGGCCCGTATCCCCTCCGATCCGGATGGCCGCCCCGCCCGAGCTGGTGGCCGAGGCCGTGCAGACGCTCCGCTCCGCCAGGAAGCCCCTGCTCATCGTGGGGAAAGGCGCGGCCTGGAGCGACGCGGCAACGGAAGTGCGCCGCATCGTGGACAGCACGAACATTCCCGTGCTCCCCACGCCCATGGGAAAAGGGGTGGTGCCCGACGACCATCCCAGCATCGTTTCGGCGGCGCGCAGCTATGCGCTGAAGAACGCGGACCTGATCGTCCTGGCCGGCGCACGGCTTAACTGGATTCTCCATTTCGGGATGCCGCCCCGCTTCAACCCGGAGACCCGGGTGATTCAGATAGATTTGGCCCAGGAGGAGATCGGCAACAACCTTCCCGCGACGGTGGGTCTGACCGGCGATCTCAAGGCGATCCTGGCGCAGATGGTCGCCCAACTGGAGGAGACCCCCTGGAAGTGCGACGACCGCGGCGCATGGAAAGCCGGCCTGGCCGCCGAAGTGGCCAAGAAGAAAACCGAGCTCAAGCCCGCCCTGGTATCCGATGAGGTTCCCATGGGCTATTTCCGCCCGCTGCAGGAGATTCAAAAGGTGCTGCCCCGCGACGCGATCATCGTATCGGAAGGCGCCAGCACCATGGACATCAGCCGCTCGGTGCTTGAGAATTATCAGCCCCGCAATCGGCTGGACGCGGGCTCCTGGGGCACCATGGGCGGCGCGACCGGATTTGCCCTGGCCTCCGCGGTCGTACATCCGGAAAGGCGGGTGATCGCCCTGATGGGAGACGCCTCGTTCGGTTTCTCAGGCATGGAAGTGGAAGTGGCCGCGCGGCATCGGCTACCGATTACCTGGATCGTCTTCACCAACGGCGGGATCGTTAGCGGAGTAGCGAATCTGCCCAAAGACGGGCCGCTGCCCGTCAATGTCTTCCAGCCCGGGGCCCGGTATGAAAAGATCATGGAAGCCTTCGGGGGCAAGGGCTTCTACTGCGAGACGCCCGATCAGTTGGCCAGGGCCCTGCGAACCGCTTTCGATTCGGGAGAGACCGCTCTCATCAACGTCGCTATCGCCCCCACGGCCAAGAAGGCGCCACAGACCTATTCCCACTGGTCGAGCCGGTAGCCCGCCGCGCGTAGCAGGCCAATTTCGGTTTCACGAATCGCGCTCATCATCGAGGGGGATAGGACATGGCCGTGGTCGAAACGGAGCAACGGGGCCAAGTGATGTTGGTTCGCATGAATCGGCCCGATCGATTGAATGCCTTAGGGGTCCAGCTTCGGGCTGAACTCGCACAGGCATTCGTCGAGTTCAGGGATAACCCGGATTCCGAAGTCGTGGTGTTTACCGGCAGTGGGCGCGCCTTTTGCGCTGGGGAGGACATGAAGGAATCTCTCGAACGCGGCACGCCGGGGCGCGGTGCTCAGCCGCTCGAAAACCCCTTCATGGACGGAACCCTCGAGAAACCGGTCATAGCCGCGATTAACGGCTTCGCGATGGGAGGTGGTTTCATGCTGGTGGAGCGCACCGACTTGCGCGTTGCGGTTCGCGGAGCGGTGTTCGAGATCTCCGAAGCCAAACGGTGGCTGCTTGGAGGATACAGTCATGGCCTGATTGCCGGGCTTCCCCACCCTATCGCGACTGAAATGGCGCTCGGATTCCGCTTTACCGCTGAGCGACTCTACGAGGTCGGGTTCCTCAATCGCCTGGTCGAGCCGGAGCAGCTCTTGCCCAGTGCGTTCGAGATGGCTGAGCACCTGCTGACCCTCCCCCCGGCATCGCGCGTCAACACGGTGTACATGATGCGGCAGATGCGCCCGCAGGTTGCTCCCGATTTGAGTCGTCTGGCCGCCGCCCTCCGTGAGCACGGCAATAAAACAGATCTGATGGAGTCCCGAAAGGCTTTCGCGGAAAAACGCAAGCCCAACTTTAAAGGTTGGGTGGATCCCGAGGACCGCCATCGCATGCCGAGACTGGAGTCGTTCCGGGACAAGTAGGGCGGCCAGGCGCGGACGATTCTGAGCCAGCCCGGGTGGACGCATGCACTCCGCAGAACTGGAACCCCTGACGGAGATGACGCTCGGCCGCATCAAGATCGGTGCGTAAGCATTCCACGCCGGGTCTTGTGGGAGGCTCCTGTTCGGGTCAGAGGTCCGTGTCAGATCAAATAGGCGAGGGTAAAACTGCATGGCTCAATCACGTGGCGCACTCGAGGGGGTGAAGGTGGTTGCCTGTTCGACGGCTCAGGCTGGCACGGTTCCGTATGTGCTGATGGCGGACCTGGGAGCTGAGGTCATCAAGATTGAGCCCCCGGGAGTTGGCGACAGTTCGAGAAAAACCGGGCAAATTCCTGGCTTCCCCAGTTCCTCCTTTGAGACCAATAACCGCGGCGTGAAAAGTCTCACGCTCAACCTGAAAGCCTCCGAGGGTAGGGAAATCCTCTATAAACTCGTGAAGGATGCTGATATTTTCGGCCAGAACTTCCGTCCCGGCGCTGCCGAGAAGAACGGTTTCGGCTATGAAGACCTCAAGAAAGTCAATCCCAAAATCGTGTACGTTTCCGTTTCCGGTTACGGTCCGCGAGGCCCTCATGCCCTGCTCCCCGGCACAGATTCCATGGCGCAGGCGCTCGGCGGCATCACCGAAGCCTTTTCAACGCCGGGCCAGCGCTTGAAGACCGGCGTCGTCTCGGTTGCCGATGAGACGTGCGCCATATTGGCTTTTGGCGGCATGCTGGCCGGGCTTTACTGCGCGAAGATGACGGGTGTCGGGCAGAAGATTGATACCTCACTCCTGGGCGGGCAGATTCGTCTCATGGGTTGGACACTGACCACGACCATGTGGAGAGAAAAGAACCCGGTTATCGGCCAGGCACGCATCACGGGCACCGCTCAGCGTCCGGGCATAGGTGCCAGCTTCAACGACATTGACGGTAAACCGTTCGCGCTCCAGATGAGCGGGGAAAAGTGGGAGAAAGCCATGACCGCACTCGGCTTCCATACGAAACTGGAGGAAAGGGGCTTAGCTGATCTTGGTATTGCCGTAACGTCAGAGGAAAAACGGGAAATGATGCTTAAGACCCTTGATGAACTCTTCGCGACGGATACCCGCGACAAATGGGTCGAAGTCCTACGTAAAACCGATGTCGTCTCTGCTCCCATTAACACCTTGCTTGAAGCTTCCAATGACCCTGATGTCTTAGCCAACGAATACATTACCCAGGTGGAGTATCCAAAGTATAGGAAGAGGCTCAAGGTCCACGGTTCTCCGTGGCGGTTCTCCGAAACCCCGGTCAAAATCGGCATCGCCCCTGAACTCGGTGAGCACAATGTTCCTATTCTGACAAGCCTTGGTTACAGCGATGCCCAGATTCAGGCGCTCAAGGATAGGAAAATCATCTAAAGGATGGCGGCCCGCGTCATGGTCCACCTCTCACGTGTACAGGTGGCAGGCGACTAGATGACCGGGAGCTGCCTCGCGCAAGGGAGGCTCCTCTTGGGCGCACTTCGGCATGACAAACGGGCATCGGGTGTGAAATCGGCAGCCGCTGGGCGGATCGAGGGGAGAGGGCACCTCTCCTGTAAGAACAATCTCATCGTTCTGCAGGTCCGGATGGTCTGGGAGAACCGCGGAGAGCAGTGCCTTGGTGTACGGATGCAAGACATTGCCGAACAATTCTTCAGTGGGAGCGTAATCGACAATCTGTCCCAAGTACATCACGGCT
>MERI01000111.1:6033-7058 GCA_001772005.1 Betaproteobacteria bacterium RIFCSPLOWO2_12_FULL_62_58
GGCTGTTTGATGCGCCATGTGCCGGACCGTCGCCAGATTATGCGCTATCAGCAGATAGGCGACATGGTCACGTTGTTGGATGTCTTTGAGTAGGTTTAATATCTGGGCCCGTATGGAGACATCCAGGGCGGAGACAGGCTCATCCAGCACGATAAGTCTGGGATTCGAGGCCAGGGCACTCGCCAGGGCGATACGCTGACGCTGCCCACCACTGAACTCATGTGGGTAGTGCTGTGCGTGTTCCGGACGCATGCCGACCTGAACCATCACCTCTCCTACGCGTTGACCGATATCGCGGCGGCTGCCCCATTTGTTGACGACCAGGGATTCGGCAATGATCCTGCCGACCGGCATGCGGGGATTGAGGGACGACCACGGATCCTGGAATACGGCCTGCACAAGGGACCGATAGTCGCGCAGCGCTTCCCCTTGCATGCCATGAATCGACCTACCCTGCAACAGTATGCGGCCGCTCGTCGGTTGCTCCAGCCGGAGAACAAGCCTCGAGGTCGTCGTCTTCCCACACCCGGATTCCCCTACCAGTCCCAGCGTTTCCCCCGTGGCGATCGAGAGATCAATGCCATCGACCGCTTTCACTTGTCCGACGGTTTTCGCGAACAGGATGCCTTTGGTGTAAGGAAAGTGTTTGCGCAGGCTTTCAACGCGCAGCAAAGGCCCGGTCATACGGTTACCCCCAGTCTCCAACAGTCAGCCGTATGCTCGCTGCCGACGGCGAAAGACGAAGGATAGGTCGTTTGGCAACGGTCGTCGGCTAGAGGACAGCGCGGCGCAAAGCGGCATCCGCGCGGCAGATCGGAGAATGCCGGCGGCTGACCTTCTATCGTGTGCAAACGGCCCACCTGCTGTCGCATCTTGGGCACCGAAGCGATCAGCGCCTGGGTGTACGGGTGCCTGGGGTTATCGAACACGTGACGCACCGGACCGCTCTCGACGATGCGTCCGGCATACATGACCGCGACCCGATCGCACATCTTGGCCACGATGCCGAAGTCGTGCGTGATGAA
>MERI01000112.1 GCA_001772005.1 Betaproteobacteria bacterium RIFCSPLOWO2_12_FULL_62_58
CGGTCTTCCCCGCGGTAAGACCGTTAACGACCCCTTCGGGGCCGAACAGGACCTTTTCGACGTCCGGCGTGTCCGGCAGCATCAGGATGATGATCTCCGACTGCTGGGCGACTTTTCTGGCGGACTCGCACGCGATTCCGCCGGTGGCGGTGAGTTCCTGCGGCACGCCGCTCCTCGAATGCAGAAACAGCGTGTGGCCGCCCTTGATAAGATTGGCCGCCATGGGCTTGCCCATGATGCCGAGACCGATGAAGCCGACGTTGCTCATGATTTCCTCCGTCTGTGGCTACAAAAGGATTTACTTGGCCGGTGGCCGGACGGCGGTGGCCTTGGCCGGGCTTAGGGCGATCTGATTGACGAGCACCACAAACAACAATCCTAGACCGATTGCGTCGGTGATGAGCCCGGGTTTAATGAGCATGACCGCCGCGGCGATAAGGAATACTCGCTCCCAGGCGCGCACGTCGCGCCAGAAATAACCGAACAGGCCGCCGGCCAGGCAGATCACGCCTATGATGGCCGTAATCGTGGAGAGAAATATCCCCGGCCATTCTCCTATCATCAGCAACGACGGCTCGAATATGAACATGAACGGCACGATATAGCCTGCGGCGCCGACGCGCACTGCGGCCCACCCCGATTCCCACAAGTTGGCTTTCGCAAGCCCGGCAGCGGCGTAAACCGCCAGCGCGACCGGCGGCGTGATCGCGGACAGGATCGCGAAGTAGAATGCAAACATATGCGCTGCCGGTGGAATCGCGCCGAGTTTGATGATGGCCGGTACCAGCAGCGACACCATCACGATGTAGGCGGGCGTTGTCGGCATCCCCATGCCGAGGACGATGCCGGCGAGCATGGT
Source organism: Betaproteobacteria bacterium RIFCSPLOWO2_12_FULL_62_58 (assembly GCA_001772005.1). GTDB lineage: Bacteria > Pseudomonadota > Gammaproteobacteria > Burkholderiales > SG8-41 > DSOT01. The sequence goes on from MERI01000112.1 coordinate 860, forward strand.
CAGTATGAGCGCCAGGAACAAAAATTCCCTGGAAAGGTCGACGACGATGGAGGTGAAGTTGATTGCCGCTCCGGTGAGCGTAATGACGCCGATCACGATTCCTGCACAGGCACAGGCGAGCGCGACCGCGATCGAGTTTTTTGCGCCGTCTTCGAGCGCGTTCCAGATGGTCATCCAGCCGATGTTCTTGCGCGTGCTCTTGCGCAGCAGCGCCACGGGCACGCACGACAGCGTGCCGGCCAGCGCACACAGCGGCGCGCTGTAGCCCGCGATCAAACCGCCGAGGATCATGACGAGCGGGAGAAACAAATGCCCGCGCTCGAGCATGACGTCCTTGAAACGCGGAATTTCCGAGCGCGGCAGACCGAGCAGCCCGACGCGCTTGGCTTCAAAATGCACGGCGAAGAAAACAGCGACATAGTAGAGCAGCGCCGGGATCGCGGCCCATAGCGTGACCTGAAGGTAGCTTACGCCGAGAAACTCAGCCATTACGAATGCCGCCGCGCCCATGATCGGCGGCATGATCTGGCCTCCGGTGGAGGCGACTGACTCGACCGCGGCGGCGAACGGCGGGCGGAAGCCGGTGCGCTTCATGAGCGGGATCGTGATCGGTCCATCGACCAGCACGTTGGCAACCGCGCTGCCGGACACCGTGCCGAACAGGCTGGAGCTCACCACCGCGACCTTGCCCGGGCCGCCGGCGGTATGCCCGGTCAGCGACAGCGCGAAGTCCATGAAGAGCTGGCCGATTCCGGTGCGCTCCATGAAGGCGCCGAATAATACGAACATGATGACGTAGGCAGCGGAGACGCCGAGCGTGGGACCGAAAATGCCTTCGGTCGTGATATACATGATCTCGATAATCTGCTCGGGCCGAGTGTTGGCGATGAACAACGCGTAACCGAGAAAGATAATCGCGGTGAGCGGCAGCGCCCAGCCGATCACGCGCCGCGTCGCCTCGAGCACGATCACGATAAAAATCGTGCCCAGCACCAACTCGGTCCGGGTGGGGTCGTCCACGAACACGAAGCGGGTGATCAGGTGCTCATGGTTGACCCAGACGTAGGCGATGGTAACGATCGAGGCCGCGATGAACAGCCAGTCGAGCCATGACGCATGCGCGGTACCGGCTTTTCCGATGATTCCTCCCGCGTCGTCGCGCACCTCCGCCTGTTGCGGCGTCACTGTCTTCTTGCGAAAGCTCGGGTAGAGCAGGAATACCAAGGTCAGCGCAAAAAGCAGATGCGTGCTGCGGAAATAGAGCTGCTGGGGCGCGCCGATGAAGGCGACCGTGAGGTGGTAAAGCGACATGGCGACCGCGATCAGCGCGATCGTCTTTTTAAGTACGCTTTCGGCGGTCAGGTTCATTGCGGGAGGGCACAAAAAAGCAGCGGCGCGAGCGGATCGCGCCGCTGCTTTCCCTCGCATTACATTGCCTTGGCTTCCTTGTAGAACTTAAGCGCGCCGGGATGGTATGGCACGCCGATGTCGCTCGCCATGTCCTTCACCGACAAGCCTTTCACCGCGGAAACCACGTTGCCGAGGTTTTCGACGTTGCTTGCCAGCGCCTTGGTGATCTTGTAGACCAGATCCTCCGGCAGTTTGCAGCTCGCGATCAGGTGCGTCCAGGTCCCGATCGTCTGCACATCCTTGTCCTGCTTCGGATAGCTGCCCGCCTTGATGATGCGCTTGTCGTAACCCTTGTTGACCTGCTGCAGTGCCTTGAACTTGTCATCGGGAAATTCGAGCACGCGGATATCACGCGCCGAGGCGAGATCCATTACCGCGGACGCCGGCACCGTGGTAATCAGCGTAAACACCTGTGCGTGGCCGTCCTTGAGCTGCGACACGGAATCGGTGTAGGAGCCGAAGTTGACCTTGGACATCTTGCCGTAGTCCAGCCCATACACTTTCAGGGCATCTCGCGTCATCTGCTCGCCGGTATTGCCTTTCTGCTGAGTGGTGAGCGCCTTACCCTTGGCATCGCTGAGGACCTTGATCCCGGCATCGGCCAGCGCTACCGCGTGGAAGTACTGGAAGTAGAGCGTGGCGACCTGGCAGACGTTGGCGGTTTTTTGCTTGAAAGGTTCAACGCCGTTGACGCCGTCCACCGAAGATACCCCGTTGCCGAATCCAAGATCCGCTTTCCCGGTCTGGACACCGATCACGTTCGAAATACCGGCACCGGGCAGCACCTGCATGCTGGTGCCGGGAATCGCTTTCTCGATGATGTTCTGGATGGCGCCACCGAGCGGATACCATGATCCGCCCTGCGGGCCGGTCATCATTTTCATCTGCTGCGCCGCAGCGGGCGCGGCAAACGCCAGCGCGACGATGGTTGCCCCCAGCGCTTTTTCGAAACGATGGACTTGATTCATGGACTCCTCCTTTGATCAGCCCGGCACCGCGATGCGATACACGGTTTTAGAATGCAGATTGTGTCGTTGTGGGTTCGCACAAGTCAAGCATTACAGAAACCCGGCGGAATTCAGCGCCTGAAATACGGTTTGATCCAGCCTAATCCGGCGTCGGTGTTGGTCAGAGGCTTGTATTCGCAACCGATCCAGCCGTGGTAGCCCAAGTGATCGATCAAGTTGAACAGAAATGGATAGTTAATCTCCCCGGTGCCGGGTTCATGGCGGCCCGGGTTGTCGGCCAATTGCATGTGCGGAATCAAGTGAAGGTTCTTCTCGATCGTCGTCGCCAGATCGCCTTCCATGACCTGCATGTGGTAGATGTCGTATTGCAGGAACAGATTGTCCGAACCCACTTCCTTGATCAGATCGAGCGCCTGCGCGGTGTGGGTGAGATAGAATCCGGGGACGTCGCGCGTGTTGATCGGCTCGATCAGGAGCTTGATGTCGGCCTGCTTAAGCTTGGCGGCGGCGAATTTGAGATTGGCAATGAAGGTGGCGCGCAGTTTTTCCTGGGGCACCGCGGCGGGTGCGATACCGGCAAGGCAGTTCACTTGCTTGCATCCGAGTGTCATCGCGTATTCGATCGCATCATCCACGCCGTCCTGAAATTCGCCGACGCGGTCGGGATGGCAGCCGATGCCGCGTTCTCCATTGGCCCAATCACCCGCGGGCAGGTTATGCAACACCTGCGTGAGCCTGTGGCGGGCGAGCTTTTCCGCGATCTGGTGAGCGTCGTGGTCATAGGGGAACAGATACTCGACGCCACGGAAGCCGGCTTTCGCGGCGGCCACGAAACGGTCCAGGAACTGATGCTCGTTGTAGAGCAACGTGAGATTGGCGCAGAACTTGGGCATGGTTGTCCTGTGGTTGTTATCGGTTTGTCGCGCGATAAGCGGCGTTCAGACGTCCGCTTCATCGCGCGGATTTAAGTCGAAGCTCGTGCTTCCAGTTCAAGATCAATTATAAAGCGGGGACAGCCGCTTCGCGTGGCATCATGCGGTGCACGGATCAGGCTCCGGAATGCAAACGTGTCAAGAACGCCCGGATTCGTTTCGCGTTTGTCCCAAGATCGCTGCGTCCGATGCGCGACATCGAGCGGATATCCAGGCGGCTGCCATGGCCTTCCGCCACGATGCGTATCACAACGTCGTCCTTGAATCGGAACCAGAACGTGGTTGCGGTCGCTTCTATTCTGCCTTGAGCTGGTTCGGCAGCCACGATGTCCCACCCCATCTTGCGGGCTGCGGCCAGCGCGCGCTCGAAGGCTTGCGCAGGAGGCATGTCGAGCAGTGCGGGCTTGATATCGGGATATGCCGCTTTCTGTGCCTGAGCGATCTCGGCGCCGGCGTACGCTGCACCGTTCGGTGCTTTCTGTCGCACTGCGAGCAGCGCGACGAATGGCGGCGGATTCTCGGTATCGGTCGTGATGTCGTGGATGTACGGCACTTGGCTCGCAGTCCGTTGCAGGTTCCAGGAAGGTAGAACCAGCGCGAGGGCGATGGCCACCCCTATGACACTTGCTGTTGAGTGTATGCCGTCACGTCTGACTGCGGCAAGCACGAACGCCACCAACGCCACAACGCCCCCGCCAGCGCCAATGTAGACCGACCAGCCCAGAAGCGTGAATCCCGTGCCGAGGTCCCAGACGCCCATTGCGTAGCCGAAACCGGAACTCGCGGCTATCAGCGCACACAGGAGCGCGACACCGGCGCCGGTCCGTGCCAGCGCTGCGGTTACCGTCGCAAGTCGATTTCTTGTCTGAGCCATGGTGAAATCCTAACACTTGCCTTCCCCATTGGTTCCGAAAAGGGGTAGTGGGTATTGAATGTTGGAACAAAGCGTATTTGCAGGAGGCGTGCCGGCCGACGCCTCGCTATAATCGGGTGCGGTGATGGCACAAGCCCAAAGACATATCGTCGGTATCCTGCTCGCCGCTGGCACGGGCTCGCGCTTCGGCGGCGAGAAGCTGCTTCATCCGATGCCGGATGGCGTGGCGATCGCCGCGCATGCCGCGCGCAACCTGTTCGCCGCCGGCCTCGACGTTACCGCGGTGGTGCGCCCCGGCGATTTTCCGCTCGCCGACATGCTGGAACAGGAGGGCTGTGTGGTCACGGTGTGCAGGGAGGCGGCGCGCGGCATGGGGGCGAGCCTCGCCCACGCGGTCGCTGCCGAGCGCGGCGCCGAGGGCTGGGTGGTCGCGCTGGCCGACATGCCAGAGATCACGCCGGCTGCGATCAAGTCGGTCGTCGCGGCGCTGGAGGAGGGCGCATTGATTGCCGCCCCGCAGTTTCGGAATCAGCGCGGTCACCCGGTCGGTTTCGGCGCGGCACTGCGCGACGAACTGCTCGCGCTCGATGGCGATCAGGGCGCACGGGCGGTTTTGGAACGCCATCGCGATGCACTCAAGCTGATCGAATGCGATGATTCTGGCGTACTCTATGACGTCGACCGCAAGGCCGATATCACCCCCTGACGACCTGCTCGTGAATCGCAGCGCTAGGAGTTTGTCGGACTTAGCCCCGACAAACTCCTAATGCAAAACCGGCCCTAGGAGAATTAGAATTGCAGAAGAGGATGACCGGTATGCGAATTCACCCGCGCTTTTCCTCAAATTCGACCGCTTGGGCTGCGTTTATTATGAAGGATCATCACGGAGTCGAGTGGGTGATTTTAGGCATTTTTTGGTGCTCCGCTCTAAATGTTTGAACAACAGATACGCTTGATGGTTAGTGCGGTG
>MERI01000113.1 GCA_001772005.1 Betaproteobacteria bacterium RIFCSPLOWO2_12_FULL_62_58
CGGCTTTCGAACATTTGGCATGATCGAAATCGCGCTCTATCATGCACTTGGCAAACTACCCGAGCCGAAGCTCGCTCACGATTTCTACTGACGAACCGGTTTATATGGCCGGTTCATCCCCACGCGCGTGGGGAACACGGGCTACGAACGCCACGATGGCCGTACGAGTCCGGTTCATCCCCACGCGACCGGAGTGGTCGCTGTGGTGAACTGGATGAGCGGTTCATCCCCACGCGCGTGGGGAACACCGCGAATTTCTCAAGGTCGTTCATTTCGCCACCGGTTCATCCCCACGCGCGTGGGGAACACTTGATATCCTGCCGCACGTTTCGCACTTTCCACGGTTCATCCCCACGCGCGTGGGGAACACTCCTCATCGTGGACTCCGCGCGCGATCTGTTGCGGTTCATCCCCACGCGCGTGGGGAACACATCGGGCGATGGAAGCGTGCGCTTTATCATGCCGGTTCATCCCCACGCGCGTGGGGAACACATCGGCAACACCGGGCCCAAGGCCGCCTGCGACGGTTCATCCCCACGCGCGTGGGGAACACCTCTCCCGCCCTGACGCTCTCCCGATCTCCCGACGGTTCATCCCCACGCGCGTGGGGAACACGGCTCTATACGGTGCGCTTCGACGCCCGGGAGCGGTTCATCCCCACGCGCGTGGGGAACACACTTCCTCCACTCCGTTGATTCACCGCGGGAAATCAACGAGCAGAATTTCTACCGATTGAACACATGGTCGAGATCAAGGTAACTCACGACCGCGGATCATTCAAGTCCAAATTGTTAAAGATCGCTGGCCGCGTTCTCCGGCAGAAACGACACCAGTTTCGCCCCGTCCAGTTCGACGGGTACGCGTCGATTCTTCCCGACGGTCACGAAATCAAATCCTGCCTCGCTGTTGGTGCGCCAAGCGATGACGGCGTTACCGTCCTCGATTCCCTTTTCAACCTGCTGCCAGATGTAATCTCGCACCTTGGCGGAGTAATTGCCGACGTAGACACCCGCTCGGACCTCAAGCAGCCAGATCGCAAGCCTCCCGCGCAGTCGCGGCGGAGCATTCTCAAGCACGATGACCAGCATCGCCGAGACTTTCCGGGTTGGGAATCGCGGGCAACATGGCGTCCTCGGGCGACGCCGGAGGTTCAATGCCGCCGGCACTCAACATATCCTCGATACCCGGAATAATCTGCTCCAGCAAGTTGCTTTGCCGAAACACGTCTCGACAGGCGATTCGAACCTCCTGCTCGGGGCTACGAGAGCTACGGGCGGCAATCCGGAATGCCACGGGCACGACGGTCTGGAATTTGTAGATGTCGGCAACGTCGTATACAAAGGAAAGCGGCTTGCCGGTGTGAATGAAGCCGACCGCAGGCGCATAGCCGGCGGCCAGCACCGCCGCTTCCGTCACGCCATAGAGGCAAGAAGTGGCGGCTGAAAGGCAGCGATTCGGAAGATCGCCCTTGTCCCATTCCTCGACATCGTAGTTGCGCGCCTTCCATTCCACGCCGTACTTGCCGGCCATGCGCTTGTACATCTCCCGCACTCGGGCTCCCTCGATGCCGCGCAACTGCTCCACCGAGCGGCGCGCGGGCGGCTCCTCGCCAAAGCGCATCGCATACATTTTCCGCACAATCTTGAGCCGTAGATCAGGGTCGAGTGCGAGCTTCGCCTGATACAGCAATCGGTCGGCGCGCGCCCCGCCCGGCTGTCCTGCGGAATAGAGCCGGACGCCCGCCTCGCCAATCCACACCAGCAGCGTACCCACCCTCGCAGCCAGGGCGCACGCGGCATGCGACACCCGCGTACCGGGCTCCAGCATCAGACACGCCACACCGCCCACCGGAATGTGCGTGCGAACCCCGGTCTTGTCGACGACGACGAACGCGCCGTCGAGCACGTCGAGGTGACCTTTCTCGATGTAAAGAATCGACAGCCGGTCTTTAATCGGTATCGGCTTCAGCGGAGGAAGAATTTGCGCCATCGGTTTTCAAAGCCTCCGCCTGCGTCATTCACCGGCTTGGCGCAGCGCCGCTGCGACCAGCCCTGGGGATAGGTGATGCCCCGAGGCGCTGAGTTCTTCCAGGAGAGGTTTGAGCGCCGGAATCAGCCCTCGCTGTCGCGCGATCAGCAGAACACCGACTGTGCCAATCACTTTGAGGTGCAGCATCACCGCGACCGCCCGACCATGCTTTTCGTCAATTAAGACACCATGCCCATACGCCGCAGCCAGGGCAATCGCAGCGGTTTCACCTTCGCCCAGATCGGCATCAGGAGGCAGCGTTTCCAGCTTCGGGGGCGAATCGTCCAGAACAAACGCGCCGGAGCGCTCTGCCGCGAGGATGGCACGAGCGTCCGCGAGATCAGGACGAATCTGCGTCTCCTGGAAGACCGCGCGAGGAATGATGACCTTATGAAAGAGGCGAGGGAGGAGTTCGAGTTTGCGCAGCCGCCCAAGTGCGATCAGCGGACCCGCGTCCCCGACGACAATTTCAGCCAAACTCGGCAAGCTCCCGCTCAAGCTCTTCGGGCGGGTAGCGGATCACGGGAATGTCCAGCGCGCCGAGGCGGTCGATAAACTCGCTGAGAGAAAGCCCCGCAATTCGCGCCGCCCTGCCCAAACTGACAACCTCGTTCTGGTACAGGCGGACCGCCACCGCCACGTACACGTCCTCCTTCGCCAGACGTTCGTCATACGGAATCGCCAAGAGCACAGGACGCCCGCCCTTTGTCACGATGGCCACCTGCCCGCTCTCCGCTTCCTCGATCAGCTTGGCGGGACTCTTGAGAAGTTGTTCGATTGAGATCGCACCCATGATGCCTCCATTAAGGGTACACGAAGCGAGAGAATGCTGGTACAGCTTACTCTCAAACCCGTCTTACCAACAGCAGGCCGCAACCGAAGGATTTTGGCGTGGCCGATGCCAGAACCTCCTCATGCTATCGGCGCCACCGACAGGAGTCCAAGACCCATGACCTTCCCATGGCCGATGCCGGTTTCCAGCACAGCCCTGAATTTTTCCGCTTCGGAAACCATAAGAATCCCGTCGTATAGTACCGAATAAATCCGAATCCCATTGCCAGCATGCCGCTTCCCTCGCAGCATCTGCTCTTGGGAAATTCGTATATCTAGACGCGCCTGCGGCGATGCTGACTGATCGTAGGATGCCAGTTGCGAAAGCGAAAACCCGTGCTGCCCCGCTTTTCGCTCAATCCATTTTTCTTGCTCCTCCAGCCGTAGCAATCCCAGGCGCTTGCCATTGCGGGTCACGCAAGGGTTAGCCCGCAGTCTGAAGCGAAAGCGCTGCCCGATCTTGAGTGAATCGAGCTTGAGCCGACCCTCGCAGTCGTCGGGACTTCCAAAGGGAAACCAATCTTCGTTCGATCCAATCCAGTCGGCAAAACTCGTGAGGCCCGACAGCAACATGAAATCGGGACCGGAAAGGATCTGCTTGGCGGGGTTATTGACAGGTCTGAGAACCTCCACAATAGCTTCTATAAGACCCCTGCGCGCTTGCGCCCAGTCATTGCGCACGGCCTCAAGTCGCTCACCCCTCCCGACGTAGATTTCATTGACTGCCCTATCTTTCGCGTTCTCGGAGGCTCGTTCTCCGTGGTGGCATCCGACTGCATCGGACACCAGCTCGGCCAAACCCTCCGGCCAACCCCTCTCCTGCAACCACTCCGACAGGGCGATCTGACTTACGAAAGCATGGTGGATGTCGGTATTCGGACTTCGAGGTAGTCGCAGCCCGGTCGAAGCGAGGCGTTCCGACCACTTGCACTGAAATCCGGGACAGGCCTTCCCCAGATCATGACAAGCCACCACGAGCAGAATCCACCCTCGGGCCGTCTCCCATTCCAATCCCAAGACTTTTGCAATCCTTTTGCGAGTCGTTTCCGGCTCACGCGCCAAGATGGCGTCGGCACTGGCAGCCACGTCGAGCATGTGGAGAATAAGTGGGTGCCATCGCGTGGCATCGCTCTTGTCAGTTTTCGCCCAGATATTTTTTAATGCGTTATCCATCCCCCGCCTGCCATAACCCTTCATTGACCGCCTACCGATGCAACATCCAGGCAGTGATTCACCAACGGATGCCACTTGGGCTCACCGGGATAGTTGGGATCGGCCTTCCCCCAATAACGAAAAAACGAATGGGGTTGGCCGTGCGCCAAGTCCATGTGGTTCGTTCCGATCATTGCCGTTTTTAACACACCCACTGGCTCACTCCGTGATACCGATGAAGATATTGTTTTTATTATATTTTATTCGTTTCCGCAGCAAGGTCGCCGCGCTTCGCCACGCGCCTTGGTACGCGCTGAGCACTTTGCCGCAGGGCGAGCAATCCGCTGCATAAACGGCGCAGCGCATCGCCGGGCGAATTATCGCGACTGTTTGCAGTCGCGGTCTGAAGGGGTCTGTATCTGCGCGAGCCACTCGGAAATTTCGCGCATTTCCTCCTGCGCCCGGATGATTTCTTCCAGCGAGAGCTCCGACCAGCGCCGGAGTTGCTCGCGGCGCGCGCCTTTCCATGTGGTCAGGCTCCAGTCGATCGAGTCCGTTTCAGCTTTGATCTCTGGCATTGTCTTCCAGCCTCAGCCGCAGTTGATCGATATCGATTTTATCCTGTGCCCGGCCGGCTTCTTCCTTCATGCGGATCAGCGTCGGGATCGTGACGAAGTGAACGGCAGCGGTTCCCAGTGACTTGACCAGGGACCGGGTAAATTCTTCCTCAAAAACAAAAGGCTCCCGAACAAACATATCGATGGGCGTTTCGCGATGCGCATCGCTCCAGAATTGCAGGACTTGCATCCCTTTGTCCCGGATCCAGCTTTGCCGCTGCGCTGCATCGGCGAACTGCATTGCCGAAATCGGTACCATGGGGCGGTAGCCCAGGGTGCTCAAAGCGGCAAAGGCGCGTTCGATGTTGTCCGGAACGAGCTGCACCACGACGTCCACATCCTTGGTAAACCGCAAATAGCCGTGCGCGTTAACGGCAAGCCCGCCCGCCACCAGATAACGCACGCTGGCATTTTCCAGTGCGGCGACCAGCGCCTCGAAACTTGCGAGTTTCATGGTTCGGCCATTATCTATGTATCTTCAATGCGCCGCATGAAGTTGCGTTTCGCCGTAGACCGCAAGCGCGGCCGACAACTTTGCGATCACCTCCGCCCGCAGAGACGCCGGCGCAATGACCTCGACCCCCGCGCCGTGCCGCAGCAGGTCGCCGAGCAGCTCGCGCGAATCGCCGTACGGGACCTTCAGTTCGTAGCTGCCGTCCTGGAGGAACCTCCCCTCCTGCCGTGGATGCCATTGTTCCTCGGCAACCCAACGCGGTCGTTTGCCCGTGGATGCGTCAATCGGTTCGGGCCCGTGACGGCGGGGATCGTCAGTCGTCTGTCTGGTGTATCCGCACGCGTCCTGGCTCGACAATCCAGAGTTCGCTTCCGAGCGGCCGTTCGGTCAGCGCAGCAAGGAGATCGCGAACGCGTGCAAGTATCGTGTCGGATTGCGTGCGCGGCGTCGTCTCAAGCACGACGATTCCCGCTGACTTTTCGGGCGGAAAACGCAAGACCTGCCCGAAGTCGTGATCCAGCGTAATCAGCGCACGTTTCTCTCGCGCACAGACCGCAAAGAGATTCTCGTCGGTCGTTCCGCCCAACGCCTGCATGCGGACCGTCGCGACATCATGCCCGGCTGCGCGCAGCAATGCCGCACCGCGTTCGCCGATATTCTCGTCCAGCTTGAACCTCATGCGCCCGTGTCGACGGGCACCGGGATCACCCTTTCGCGGGCCGCCTCCGCACCGTATGCGATAGCCGCCAGAATATCTTCATGCGTAAGCTGCGGGTAGTTCGACAGCAGTTCCTCGGGCGTGCTGCCCGCCGCGAGCCAATCGAGTATCAAGGACACCCAGATGCGGGTGCCACGGATGCGGGGTTTCCCGAAACAGATGTTTGGATCAATGCTGATGCGTTCGAGCAAAGGATTCACGACGTTTCTCCCTCGGGAAGCACGTTACCGGCCTGCGCGCGATTGGTTGCCGCAATTGTCGGCTTCGAATCCTCCGGAATCAAGTTGTACCTCAGCCGGCGCCATCCCAGGGCCGCACTGGACAAGTCACCTACCGAGCATTTAACAAATACTTGACGACGCTCAGCCCTCATCCCCGGCCCCCTTCGACAAGCTCAGGACAGGCTTCTCCAGAGGGGAGAAGGGAGATTCGAGGCACAAATGGATTGTCATCCATTTACGCAAAACTCAGTATTTACGTTCTTCGACGGATTCTTTTTCATTCCGAATGCCGTTGCGGGCCCGCATTTCGCGAAAGCGTTGTGCGACCTCCGCCATGTCTTCGACGGCTTGCAGGCGCTCGCGCAGCGTGAGGGTGAGCGTGTGCCGCAACTGGGCGCGCCGGTTACCTTCCCAGGTAGTCTGTTCCCAGGCTTCGTCAGGTATCTGATTCGTTGCCATGTTTTTCCTCGAGCAGCCAGCGCAGGTGCTGGATATCATCCACGTCGCGCGGGCGGTTGGCAATCTGCTTTATGGCAATCAGAGTCGGAATGGAGACGAAACGAACAAACAGTCCCGGCGCCAATTGCTGACTCTTGGCCGCGTGATACTCGGTGTCGAAGTCGAACGGTTCGGTGACGAACACGTCTATCGGTGTCTCGCGGTGCCGGTCGCTCTGGAAGTTCAGCACCATCATGCCTTTTTCCCTGATCCACTGCTGGCGCTGCGTTTCGTCCGCGAACTGCTCCGCGGTTACCGGCACCATCGGCCGGTAACCCAGGGAGGCCAGCGCTGCAAATGCCGGAATCACGTTCCCGGGCTTGAGCTGGATTACCAGATCCACGTCATGAGTCAACCGCAGGTAACCGTAAGCATTCACGGCAAGCCCGCCCGCCACCAGATAGCGAACGTCGGCCTCATTGAGCGCGTGAACCATGGCTTCGAGGGTGGCCAGTTTCATGATTCGGCCATTATCTATGCATTCTTAATGCGCTGCATGAAGTTGCGCTGCGCCGTAGACCGCAAGCGCGGCCGACAATTTTGCGATCACCTCCGCCCGCAGAGACGCCGGCGCAATGACCTCGATACCCGCACCGTGCCGCAGCAGATCGCCGAGTAGTTCGCGCGAATCGCCATACGGCACCTTTAGTTCGTAGCTGCCGTCCGGGAAGAATTTCCCCTCCTGATTCGGATGCCACTGCTCCTCGGCAACCCAGCGGGCGCGCTCGGCGGTAAAGCGCAGCACGGCAACATGGCGCGGCGCGCCGGCAAAAATTCCGTAGGTCGCCGTGAAATGGGCGTCAAGAGTGCGCTCCGGAATATCGCGTGCGCTACGTTCCAGCAACCGCGCCGACCGGATGCGCTCAAGCGCGAAACTCCGCAATCCCTTGCGGAGGTGGCACCAGGCGTCGAGATACCAGTTGTCGCGGTAGTGCACGAGGCGCTGTGGGGAGATTGCGCGCTCGGTCGTTTCATTGCGACCGCGCGAGCGATACTCGATGAGCAACCGCCGGCGGCGAGTCAACGCATCGGCCGCCATGTTGAAGAACTTGCCGGTCCCGCGCCCGGCCATACGCAAAATGCGTACGCGGCGCACGAGTTCGCCGCGGCCGAGGTGTTCGAGCGCAAAGATACTTTGCAGCTTGTGCTTGAGCGGAGCGAGTGTATCGGCAAGAAGGCCCGGTTCGGCGCGTTCCAGAAAATGCTCCGCGACAAACAGCGCTTCAAGTTCGGATGGAGAAAACCAGATGCCCGGCAACTCGAACGCGACCCCGGGTGTGTAGCGGTAACCGTTCCGTTCGCGGACGTATTCGATCGGTGCGCCGATGTTGCGCAGTTCTTCGATGATGCGCTTGATCGTTGCGCGGGAGCATCCGTCGAGTTCGCGCTCCAGCACCGCACGCGGCACCGGGAAGCGGCGCGAGGACAGGATGTGGTGCAGACGGTAGTAGCGGTGGAAGCGATCCACGCGTCCTCCCCACGCGAGAATAGGGAATTGCGCCAATTGACGAGGTTGGCTCGTTCTCGGCTGGCCCTACCCCCACCCCCGGATCAAGTCCGGGGCAAGCTCTAACCCTCCCCCGCCCGAGCGGGGGAGGGAATTATATTTTCCGCTCCCCACCCAGGCAGGAAGGAGAATCATACTTTTCCGCTCCTCGTCCAGGCGGGAAAGAAGATTCTACTCTTGCGCTCCGCGCCCGAGCGGAGAAAGGAGCAGGCGAGGCGCCTGCGCTACATGGAAAGGAGCAGGCGAGGCGCCTGCGCTACATGGAAAGGAGCAGGCGAGGCGCCTGCGCTACGTCGCGCCGCTGCTCAACTGCACTCGCGGCGAGGGCGCGGAAACCGTTACTCGCGCTTGCTGCTGCGGATTTCGATCCCGGCGGCCTTGGCGAGATCGCGATGGATGCGCGCCACGCGCTCGATCTGGCCTTTGGCGGGGAAACGCTCGTAGAAGCCTTCCAAGCGAAACGCGCGGGTCTGCTCGCTCCACGGCGCCAGGCGCTCCTCCCAGCGCTTGACACGGCCTTCCGCCGGCTCCGCATCCTGGCGCGCAAGGTCGGCGCACACCCGCACCATGGCCTTCAATGAAACCGGTTTGGTGACCATGTAGCTGTCGTGCCCCCAGGCGTCGCCCCACACTTTCTGCGCCGCCTTGAGGAAGTCGCGGATGACGCCGTAGTAGCGTTCCTCCTCGCGGTAGACGTTGGTCACCTGCCGGATTTTCTTCCACTCGGCGCTCACCCAGCGGTACAGCTCGTTGAAAAGTTCCGCCTGCAAGATCCACTTGTCCTTCAGGCTGCGGCCGCCCAGGCGGTTGATGCGGTAGCGGAGCGGGCTGTCGCCCTCGGTGTAAAGGTCTTCCACCAGCCGCGCGGCGAAACGCCGGTCGGGCTCCGCCCACGACACCCGCTCGTAGAGGTCGACCAGGTGGCTCTTGTTGATGCGCGTCGGCGTGGAATTGATGATGACGAACATCTCCGCCGCGAAGTCCTCGCTGCGGCCGTCGAAGATCACGCACGGCACGTTGATGCTGGCAGCCTCGCTCGGGTGCTCTTTGAGGTAGAAGCGCAGCGCCGCCAGCCGATGCTGGCCGTCGATGATCAGGTACTTGGAATCGGGTTCCTGGAGATTGCCGACCTCATCGTGAGAACCGGAGGAGGTGAAACGCAGTGTCTCCGCGGTAAACAGCAGCACCGTGCCCGGGATGGGCGGCTGGGTCACCGCCATCTCGTAGAAGTTTTTGAGCGACCGCACCTTGGCGCGGGAAACCTGGCGCTGGAATGCCTCGTCGGTGCGTTCGATGCGCGCAATGAACTGGGCAATTTCATCGTTCTGCGGGATCGACTGCGGTGAAATTTCCTCCCCCTCGCCATAGTAGCGGCTGATGAAGCGTACTTTGCCCAAAACATCCGCTGCGGGACAGCTCGCGAAGTAAAAAATGCCGTCCTTCTGGCGTATCCGAGTTACAAGCATGAATTTGCTCCCGTCTTCTTATGTAACAGCCGCGTCGCGTCAATACGTTAGCGTAAGATGTTAGCGTAACATTGTAACCTTCCTGCCCGACTAAGGCGAGGACGCGGGAAGCGGAAGTTCACGATGTGGAAAGCGGCGCTAGTGTCGCCTATGACTTGAGCATAGAGCGGCCGCCAGCCCCCGGGACGCGACTGGGGCGGGCAACGCATTGAAAGTAAACCCGTTGTGGCGGGCGTGTTATGCCTTCAGCAGATCGATCGGCGCAAAGTGGCCGCCCAGAGGGGCGGGCGAGCCTGGGCATGCCGTTCTCGGCCTCGGCGCGGCTCAGCGTTGTTGCCGCCGCCGGTAGATCTCGCGGTTGGCCTTGTCGATGTCGCGCCTGAGGTCCTGGCGCTCCTCATCGGTGAGCCGGCCAGGCGGGCGCTCGCCGCGCTCCGGCGCCGCGCGACGCTCGCGGCGCACGTCGCGCTTTTCGCGGCGCATATCGTTTTGCTCGCGCGGTCCCTGCGCCTGCGATACGGGAGCAAAGCCGCCAGACCACGGGCGAGCAACCGCAGGCTGCGCGGCCACGATGATCCCTATCGCAAGTGCGCCAAGCAACGATTTCATCTGCCGCTTCCTTGCGGACTACCCGCTTTCGGCGTCATGTGTCGGTTATGTTTGTATGCGCCGGCAATCGGATCCACCGGCTTGCTACTGGCTAGGAGTTTGTCGGACTCAGACACGACAAACTCCTGTTAGCCGCCTGTCGAGCTGCTAAGTCCGACAGGCTGCTAGACTAACGCACTCGGCCGGGATACTCATTACGTGGGCCCCGGTTTTTTGTAACAATCTGTTTCAGGCCTGTCCGCGGCAAGAAACTTTTACAAAATCGTGGTGTGGCTGCCCGGCGCCCCGGTAACATACGGTTTATGGCTGAAAACAAGATGAAGATTCTCGTTGTCGACGACGACCCGCGCCTGCGCGATCTGCTCAACCGCTACCTCACCGAGCAGGGCTTCAGCGTGCGCGCGGTGGCCGACGCCACTGAAATGAACCGCCAGCTCGCACGCGAGCGCTATGACCTGATGGTGCTCGATCTGATGCTGCCGGGCGAAGACGGGCTTTCCATCTGCCGGCGGCTGCGCGGCGGAAATGAAAACATGCCGATCATCATGCTCACCGCCAAGGGTGACGAGGTCGACCGGATCGTAGGGCTCGAAGTGGGCGCCGACGACTATCTGCCGAAACCCTTCAACCCGCGCGAACTCGTTGCGCGCATCCAGGCGGTGTTGCGCCGACAGCCGGCGCGCGAGCCGCCGGGGGCGCCTTCCGCCGAAACACAGATCGCCGAATTCGGCGAGTTCCGCCTGAACCTCGCCACCCGCAACCTGACCAGAAACGGCGCGGACGTGTCGCTTACCACCGGGGAATTCGCATTGCTCAAGGTGCTGGTGCAGCATCCGCGCGCACCCCTTTCGCGCGACAAGCTGATGGAGCTCGCGCGCGGCCGCGAGTTCGGCGCTTTCGACCGCAGCATCGACGTGCAGGTGTCGCGGCTGCGGCGTCTGATTGAATCCGATCCGGCCAAGCCCGCGTTCATCCAGACCGTCTGGGGTTTCGGCTACGTTTTTATCCCCGACGGGAAAAGCAGTGAAACGTGAAAGGTGAAAGGTGAAACGTAAATTCGTTTTCTGCCCGGGCGCCTCGCGGCGTGCGTTTCACGTTTCACGTTTCACATTTCACGCCTCATGAGCATCTGGCCGCGCACGCTGCTGTGGCGCACCGTACTGCTGATCGCACTGCTGCTTATCGTCGCACATCTCACCTGGCTGCAGATTTTTCGCGTATCGGAGCGCGAGCCTCGGGCCCAGCAGATCGCACAGCAGATCGTCAGCGTCATCAACCTGACGCGCGCCGCGCTGATCACCGCGCAGCCGTCGAAACGCCTCGAGCTGCTGCGCGACCTGTCGCAGGACGAAGGCATCCAGGTCTACCCCGCTGAACCGAACGAAAAGGTGTCGCCGCTGCCCGACCTGCCGATCCTCAAGCTGATCGACGCCGAGCTGCGGGATCGACTCGGCCCGGATACGCGACTCGCCACCAGCCGCCACGGCATCCGCGGCGCCTGGGTAAGCTTCAGGATCGACGACGATGACTACTGGGTGTTGATTCCACGCACGCGCCTCGAGCGCACCGATCCGCTGCGTTGGATCGGCTGGGGTGCGCTGGTTCTGCTGATGGCGCTGGGCGGCGCGTTTTTGATCGTGGCGCGCATCAACCGGCCGCTTGGCGAGCTGACACGCGCCGCCGCGCAAATGGGCCAAGGCAGGCGTCCGCCGCCGGTAGCCGAACAAGGGCCTGCCGAAATTCGCACGCTGGCCCGCACCTTCAACCAGATGGCGGCCGATCTGAAGCGGCTCGACGATGAGCGCGCCCTGCTGCTCGCCGGCGTCTCGCACGACCTCAGGACGCCGCTCTCCCGGATCCGGCTCGGGCTCGAAATGCTCGACGACAAAGGCGATGCGACGCTGAAGACCGGCATGGTGCACGACATCGGAGAAATCGATGCCGCGATCGGCCAGTTCCTCAATTTTGCACGCTTAGGAGAAGCCGAGCCGGTAGCAGCCGAAGGGGATTTAAATGCACTGGTCAGGGGCGTAGCCGAGCGCTACGCGCGTTCGGGCCGTGCCGTGGCGACGCAGCTTCACCCATTGCCGCCGCTGCCGCTCCGTCCGCTCATGGTCCAGCACCTGGTGACCAACCTGATCGAAAACGCGCTGCGTCATGGCGGGCCCGCGGTTGAGGTCACGACCGGCCGCACCAACGGCTGCGCGTTCGTGGAAGTGCTCGACCGCGGTCCCGGCATCCCGTCGGCTGAAGCCGAGCGGATGCTGCAGCCGTTTACGCGCCTGGATTCCGCGCGCGGCGGTTCAGGCACCGGATTGGGACTCGCCATCGTCGATCGCATCGCCCACATGCACGGCGGCGCGGTACAGCTCCTGCCGCGCGACGGCGGCGGGCTCAGGGCACGGGTGGAGCTGCCGATCGAAAAGCGGTGAACGGTGAGCAGGGAGCGATGAGCGGCGAACGGTGAGCGCTGAGCGGTGAGCAGGGGGCAGGGAGCGGTGAGGTTCTAGCCTTTTTTCTTGCCCTGCCCCTTCCCGCGGAAGGTGGTGTGACGCAACCGCATCGATAGCACGCGCCCCAACGCGAACAGGAGATCGCGCGCAAGCGCCGGTTCCGCCTGCGCGAACTCGTTGAACACCTCGAAAGTAAGCCGCAGCAGCTCGCCGTCGCTCACCGCCCATACATTCGTCGAGCGCGGCTGGCCGTCGAAAAATGCCTGCTCGCCGATCACGCTGCCCACGCCGATGCGCGCGATCGGCGCAACGCCCTCGCTGTCGACCCGGTAGACGCCGACCTCAAGCGAACCGGCGGCGACAAAGTACAGCGCCCGGTCCATAGCATCGCGCTGGATCACCACTTCGCTCGCGCGGAAACGCTGCGACACGGTATTAGCAAGCAGTTTTTTCCAGTCCTCTTCGCTCCAGTTCAGCAGCAGGGCGTCGCTGTCCGAACCCGCCGCAGTGGACGGCCCCCGCTTGAAAACCGCAACGTAATCAATGCCACTCATCGTGATCCCCCAGGCAAGAGTTTTAGAGTCTGTCGCATAATGAAACAGGCGCGCGTTGCTCGCCAAAACGGTTGATACAGACTCCTGGAGTGCGCGGGCATTATACCATCGGCATTCGCCGCCGCAGGACGAGCTAAAGCGCGGCGCCGAGCGGCCAGCGCCCGATCGCCTCATAGACAACAGCGCCGTCGCGACGCAGCGATTGCATCAGTACAAAATCGCATGCGTGCCACACGATGCCACCGGCGGCCTTCACCGCGGGCGAGCGGCGCGCATCGCGCAGCAGCGTGATATGCGGCGCATACTCCCGGTCCTCGCAGTGAAAGCCCGCCGTCAGCAACGCATGCGTCAGCTGCGCAACCAGCGTACGCAGCGTCCCAGGACACTTCGCCGCGCCTGCCCACGCGATGCGGTTACGGCGCCAGTAATCCACCTCATCGATCGTCAGGTCGGTGGGCGGCGCGACGATCGTGGCGGCAAGCGCATGCAGATCGGGGACGCGGCCGGTTGCGACATTGCCCAGAAATACGAGCGTCAGATGGATGTTGCGCGCAGGGATCATGCGCCCGCCACACTCCTGATGCAGTGACCGGGCGAGCCGCGCCAGCGCGGCGCGCACGGCGTCGTCCGGCCACAGCGCGAAGAACAGGCGAGCGGTGTCGGGCATTGCCTGCGGCGCGCTCAGTCCCCCGGCCGGGGGTCCCTCGGCTCCCGACATTCGATCAGCGCAACCGCTTCAGCCGCTATCCCCTCACCGCGCCCGACAAAGCCAAGCTGCTCGGTGGTCTTGGCTTTGATGCTGACATCGGCAACGGCAACGCCCAGATCGGCAGCGATGTTCCCGCACATTTTGGGGACATGGGGCGCCATCATCGGCGCTTGCGCGATGATCGTCGCGTCGATATTCACGACGCGCCAGCCGTGCTCGTTGAGCAGCCGCGCCACTTCGCGCAGCAGCTTGCGGCTGTCGATGCCCTCGTAGCGCGGATCGGTATCGGGAAAACGCGCGCCGATGTCGCCCAGCGCCGCAGCACCGATCAGGGCATCGCACACGGCGTGCAACAGCACGTCGGCGTCGGAATGCCCTGCGAGCCCTTTCTCGTGAGGAATCTGCACGCCGCCGATTACGAGCTTGCGCCCGGCAACCAGCGCGTGCGCGTCAAATCCCTGCCCGATTCTCATAAATATGCCTATGCAACCGCAGATAGACGCAGATAAACACAGATACATGTGCCAAACGAATCCATCGGTGTTTTTTGGCGTTCATCGGCGTACCCCTCAAGGGGGTATTGAGAAGAATTCATCGGCGGTTTCGAAGTTCTTCAATATCAGTTCGGCGAGCGCGAGGTCTTCGGGGTACGTCACTTTCAGGTTGCGCATGTCGCCCATCACGAGACGCGGTTTCAGCCCGAGGTTTTCGATCGCGCACGCCTCGTCGGTGACCGTCTCGGGATCGGCTGCGCGCAGCGCTTCGAGCAGCAATCGATAGCGGAACATCTGTGGCGTCTGCGCCTGCCACAGATTGTCGCGGAGCTCGGTCTGCACCACTCGTCCGTCGCGGTTGGCGCGTTTCAGCGTGTCGGCGACCGGCACGGCGAGCAATCCCCCCGTCTCGTCATCGGCAAGTTCGGTGAGCAGCCGCGCCAGTTCGGCGGCGCCAAGACAAGGCCGCGCCGCGTCATGCACCAGCACCCAATCCGCGGCAGCGACCGCGTCACGGGCCGCTAGCAGCCCGTTGAATACGCTCGCCGCCCGTGTCTCGCCGCCACAGTAAAGCGGTTCAAGCTTCGGCGCGAACCGGCTCCAGTCAAAGCGTGTGAAATGAGGATCGCCCTGGCCGAGCACCACGAACACCTGTTCGATCGAGGGATGCCCGCACAGTCGCTTGAGCGAGTGATAGATCAGTGGCCGGCCCGCCAGCTCGAGGTATTGCTTCGGCAATTCCCGGCCCATGCGGGAGCCGCTGCCTGCGGCCGGAATCACAGCAAAAAATTTCGGCATTTGCCTGTTGCATTCAGTGAGTTACCGCATTGTAGCAGCATCATCGGCGGCGTATGGTCATCGTGCCATCGCTGCCCGAGTCCGGGACTATAATGAAAGCAAGCTTGATTTCGCTCCCACCAACCTACATTTAAAATAATGGCAAGCATTGCTTCCAATCGCGTCCGACCCGCGGCGGTAGCCGGGATGTTCTATCCCGGTGACCGGCGCGAGCTCGCACAGGCGGTTGACGCCATGCTCGCCGCGGCCGCACAACCCATGCCGGCTCAACCCGTGCCCAAAGCCATCATCGCCCCGCATGCGGGATATGTCTATTCCGGACCGATCGCCGCGAGCGTTTACACGCTGCTCAAACCAGCGCGCGCGCGCATCACCCGCGTCGTGCTGCTCGGGCCGACACACCGCGTCGCAGTGCGGGGGCTCGCGCTGCCCGAAGCTGACAGTTTCGCCACGCCGCTGGGGACGGTATCTGTTGACCGCGATGCCGTCGCCGCCATCAGAAAACTGCCGCAGGTGACGATCAGTTCCGCCGCGCATGCCGGGGAGCACTCGCTCGAAGTGCACCTGCCGTTTCTCCAAACCGTGCTCGACCCGTTCAAGCTGGCGCCGCTCGCGGTCGGCTATGCGGAACCGGACGAGGTGGCCGACGTGCTTGATGTCGTCTGGGGTGGACCGGAGACGCTGATCGTCATCAGCTCCGATCTTTCCCATTACCTGAACTACCGCGAAGCACAGGCGATCGACCGCCGCACCGCCGAAGCGATCCTCGAGCTGCGCACCGATATCACCCACGAACAGGCGTGCGGCGCGACACCGGTCACCGGCCTCAACCTCGCGGCGCAGCGCCGCCGCCTGACGCCGCGACTGCTTGACCTGCGCAATTCCGGCGATACCGCGGGCGACAAAAACCGCGTCGTCGGTTACGGCGCATTCGCTTTCTTTGAATCCACGCAGCATGCGCACTGAAGCGACCCCGATCCTGCTCCCGGAGAACGCTGGCAATGTCCTGCTCGCACTCGCGCGCGCCGCGATCGCCCGCGAGTTCGGCAAAGCCCGTCCGGCGGCCGAAGACGCGCTTTGGCTGCGCGAACAGGGCGCCTGCTTCATCACGCTGACTTGCGAACAGAAGCTGCGCGGCTGCATCGGCACGCTGCGCGCGCACCGGCCGCTTGCCGAGGACGTCACGGCCAACGCCGTGGCGGCCGCCTTCCACGACCCGCGCTTCAAGCCGCTCACCGCGGACGAGTTCGACGTGGTCGCTGTGGAAATCTCGGTGCTGTCGGAGTTGGCGCCCATGACGTTCACCGACGAGCGGGATGCGCTCGCCCAGTTGCGTGCCGACATCGACGGCCTGGTGTTCCAATACGGCCACCACAGCAGCACCTTCCTGCCGCAGGTGTGGGAGAACCTCAGGGAACCCGCCGAGTTCATGGCGCATCTAAAGTACAAGGCCGGGCTGCCGCCCGACTTCTGGCACCACGAGGTGACACTCTCGCGCTATACCGTCGCCAAATGGCGCGAGACGGGTAATGGGTAATGGGGGTACACGCATCACTCATCACCCATCACTCATCACCCATCACTCATAACTCATCACTCATCACTCATAACTCATCACCCATCACCGTATGAGCGCACGCGAATACCCGGGCCGTTGGTGGCACATGCTGGAGGACGGCCGCATGCAGTGCGACCTGTGCCCGCGCGACTGCCGCCTGCACGAAGGTCAGCGCGGCGCCTGCTTCGTGCGCCAGCGCATCGGCGGCGAGATGGTGCTCACCACGTACGGCCGTTCTTCCGGATTCTGCATCGACCCGGTCGAGAAGAAGCCGCTCAACCACTTCTACCCGGGCTCGAGCATCCTGTCGTTCGGCACCGCCGGCTGCAACCTCGCCTGCAAGTTCTGCCAGAACTGGGACATCTCGAAGTCGCGCGAAATGGACACGCTGATGGACCAGGCATCACCCGAGGCGATCGCGCAAGCCGCAGCGGCGAACGGCTGCAAGAGCGTCGCCTTCACCTACAACGACCCGGTGATTTTCGCCGAGTACGCGATGGACGTCGCTGACGCCTGCCATGCGCGTGATATCAAAGCCGTTGCGGTCACCGCAGGCTACATGCACGACCAGCCGCGGCGCGAGTTCTACACCAAGATGGACGCCGCCAATGTCGATCTCAAGGCGTTCACCGACGAGTTCTACTTCAAGCTGTGCGGCGCACGTCTGAAGCCGGTGCTCGACACGCTCGTTTACCTCAAGCACGAAACGGACGTCTGGTTTGAGATCACGACGCTGCTGATTCCGGGCAAGAACGATTCCAGCGAGGAAATCCTCGCCGAGAGCCGGTGGATCATGAAGGAGTTGGGGCCGGATGTGCCGCTGCATTTCACCGCGTTCCACCCGGACTACAAGATGGACGATCTGCCGCCGACGCCGCCGGCGACGCTCACTCGCGCGCGCAAGATCGCGCTCGACGAAGGGCTGCACTACGTCTACACCGGCAATGTGCACGACGAAACAGGCGGCAGCACTTGCTGCTCCGGCTGCGGCGCGCCGCTCATCGTGCGCGACTGGTATCGCATCGACGACTACCGCGTCACGCCCGACGGCAAGTGCCCCGATTGCGGCGCCGCAGTCGCCGGACGATTCGAAACATTCAAGCGCGCGTTCGGCCCGCGCCGCATCCCGATCGCCATCAATCGCACTCACGCGGTCTGATCACGATCAAACAACCTCGTCGTGCCGACGGCAAGCGGCCGGTATAATAGCGGCCTTTTGCGGTTTTGATGTTGCGCATTCCCGTACCTGTGCCCGGCCGGCATGAGCGGGCCGGCGTGTTTCACGGCTCGAGCGATGCGCTCGGGGCGGCTGAACTCGCCCTGCGCGCGCGGCCGCTGCTGGTCATCACCGAAAATGCCTGGCACGCACAGCGGCTGCTCGAGGAAATCCCGTTCTTCGCGCCGCAGCTCAAGGTGCATATTTTCCCCGACTGGGAAACGCTGCCCTACGACCACTTCTCGCCGCACCACGATCTCGTCTCGGAGCGGCTCGCCACGCTCTACCAGATCATGCACCACGCCTTCGACGTAGCGATCGTGCCGGTCACCACGGCGCTCTACCGCCTGGCGCCGGTCGAATATCTCGCGGGCCGCACGTTCTTTTTCAAGCAGGGTGAGAAGCTCGCAGCCGACGAGCTGCGGCGGCAGCTTACCCTCGCCGGTTATAGCCACGTCACGCAGGTGCTCGCCCCCGGCGAGTACTGTTTCCGGGGCGGGCTGATCGATCTGTTCCCGACGGGGAGCGCCGTCCCGTACCGGATCGACCTCCTGGACGACGAAATCGAAAGCATCCGCAGCTTTGACGTCGACACCCAGCGCTCGATCTACAAGGTCAACGAAGTGCGGCTGCTGCCCGCGCGCGAGTTCCCGCTTGACGAAGCGGGCCAGACGCGTTTTCGCCGCAATTTCCGCGAGAAATTCGAAGGCGACCCGTCGAAAAGCCGCGTCTACAAGGACGTGAGCAAAGGCATCCCCACCGCTGGCGTCGAATATTATCTGCCGCTGTTCTTCGACCGGAGCGCGCTCATCACCGAATACCTTCCGCAGAATACTTTGGTTTGCCTGCATGGCAGCCCGGCCCAGGCGATCGAGCAGTTCTGGAGCGACACGCACGCGCGCTACGCCATGCTGCGCGGCGACCGCGCCAACCCGGTGCTGCCGCCGCACGAATTGTTTCTGACCGCGGACGAATTCTTCGGCGCCATCAAGCCCTTCGCGCGCGTCGAGTTTTTCCTCGCGCCTTCTCCGTCTCAGGAGGAAAGCATTACGGTCACCCCCACCCCCGGATCAAGTCCGGGGCGGGCTCCAGCCCTTCCCCCTCAAGGGGGAGGGGATTTGACGAGTAGCGAAACTCCTCTCGCCTCTCGCCTCTCGCCTCTCTCGCCAGCGGAGGCCGGCGCAACAGCGCCGTTGCCTCCCCTGGCGGTGGAGCGCCGTGTTGACAACCCGCTCCACCGCTTGCAGGACTTTCTCAACGGCTTCACCGGCCGCACGCTGATCCTCGCCGAAAGCCAGGGCCGGCGCGAGACCATGCTCGAGTTTTTCGCCGAGTACGGCTTCAAGCCCCCGGTTTGCGGCGATTTTGCACAGTTCACGGCGGCGGCCGAGCGCGTGATGCTGGGTGCGGGGCCGCTGCACGCCGGCTTCAGTTTTCCCGCCGGCGGATTCGCCGTCATCACCGAAAACGAGCTCTACGCTGCGCAGGCGCGGCCGCGCCGGGAACGCGAAGGGCGGCGCGCGACCGCCGAGGGCATGCTGCGCGACCTGTCCGAAGTCAAGGTCGGCGATCCGGTCGTGCACGAGCAGCACGGCATCGGCCGCTACCGCGGCCTGCGGACCATGGACCTGGGCGAAGGCGCAACCGAATTCCTGACTCTCGAATACGCCGCCGGCGACAAGCTCTACGTGCCGGTCTCCAGCCTCCATCTCATCAGCCGCTACAGCGGCGCGGCGCCCGAGGCCGCCCCCTTGCACCAGCTCGGCAGCGGGCAGTGGGACAAGGCGAAGAAGAAAGCGGCGCGCCAGGTGCGCGACACCGCCGCGGAGCTTCTGAATCTCTACGCTCAGCGCGCGTTGCGCCAGGGCTACGCGTTCAAGCTGAAGCAGCATGACTACGAAGCATTCTGCGAAGGTTTCCCGTTCGAAGAAACGCCGGACCAGGCCGCCGCGGTCAACGCCGCGCTGGAGGACTTGAAGAGCGGCAAACCGATGGATCGCCTCATCTGCGGCGACGTCGGCTTCGGCAAGACCGAAGTGGCGCTGCGCGCGGCGTTCGTGGCGGTGGCCGACGGCAAGCAGGTCGTGGTGCTGGTGCCGACCACGCTGCTTACCGAGCAGCACTTCAACACGTTCTCCGACCGCTTCGCCGGCTGGCCGGTGAAAATCGCCGAGCTGTCGCGCTTCCGCTCCGCCAGGGAACAGGCCGAAGCACTCGAGGGACTGGGCGAAGGCCGCATCGACATTGCCATCGGCACCCACAAGCTGCTGTCGCGCGATGTCAAGTTCGCGAACCTGGGGCTGGTCATTATCGATGAAGAGCATCGCTTCGGCGTGCGCCAGAAGGAGAAGCTGAAAGCCCTGCGCGCCGAGGTGGATGTGCTGACGCTCACCGCAACCCCGATTCCGCGCACGCTGGCAATGTCGCTCGAGGGTCTGCGCGACTTCTCGGTGATCGCCACCGCACCCCAGCGCCGGCTCGCCATCAAGACCTTTGTCTCCCGCTACAGCAAATCGCTGATCCGTGAAGCCGTGCTGCGCGAACTGAAGCGCGGCGGCCAGATCTATTTCCTGCACAACGACATCGACACCATCGAGCATGTCGCGCAAGTGCTGGCGACGTTGCTGCCCGAAGCGCGCATCCGTACCGCCCACGGCCAGATGCGCGAACGCGACCTCGAGCACGTGATGCGGGACTTCTACCAGCAGCGCTTCAACGTGCTCCTGTGCACCACGATCATCGAGACCGGCATCGACGTGCCGACCGCCAACACCATCATCATCAGCCGCGCCGACAAGTTCGGCCTCGCCCAGCTGCACCAACTCCGGGGCCGGGTGGGCCGCTCGCACCACCAGGCCTACGCCTACCTGCTGCTGCCGGAGGAAGGCAATGTCACCGCGCAGGCGAAGAAGCGGCTCGATGCGATCCAGATGATGGAAGAACTGGGCTCGGGCTTCTTTCTTGCGATGCACGATCTTGAAATCCGCGGCGCGGGCGAAGTCCTGGGCGAGGCGCAGAGCGGCGAGATGCAGGAGGTCGGTTTCAACCTCTACTGCGCGATGCTCGACGCGGCGGTGAGATCGTTGAAGCAAGGCAAAGAGCCGGACCTCACCTCCCCGCTCGGCGTCACCACCGAGATCAACCTGCACGTGCCGGCGCTGCTGCCGGAGGATTACGTGAGCGACGTGCACGAGCGGCTGGTGCTCTACAAGCGGCTCGCCAACTGCGAAGACGAGGCGGCGCTCAGCGGATTGCACGAGGAACTGATCGACCGCTTCGGGCCGCTCCCCGATTCCGCGCGCGCGCTCCTCGACAGCCACCGGCTGCGCGTCCTCGGGAAACCGCTGGGCATCGCGCGCATCGACGCCACCGACGCGGCGATACAGCTCCAGTTTGTGCCCAGGCCTCCGATCGAACCGGCCAAAGTACTGAAACTCGTTCAAACGAGACGCAACTATCGCCTGGCCGGCCAGGACCGGCTGCGGATCGACGCCGATCTGCCGGACGTGAAGCTTCGCGTCGCAGCGATCCGGGAAGTCTTTGGCGAACTCGGTTGAGCGGCATAAGCACTCTTGAGCCTGAAGCGCGTAAGAAAATGAATATCCCCTCGCAACGCGAGCACTTCGAGATCATTCACGCCCGCAGCGGTTTGTTGAAGTACATCAACTTCGTGCTCACGTCGGGCGATTACGACAATCCCAAGCCCCATCCCGAACCCTATCTGAAGGCCGTCGAACGCGCCGGTGTCGCGAAAGAAGCCTGTATCGCCATCGAGGATTCGGAACGCGGCCTCGCCGCGGCGACCGCAGCGGGTCTCAAGTGCGTGATTGTCCCCAGTCGCCTGACCGCGGGCCGTCCCTTTTCCGGCGCTTATAAGGTCCTGGGCAATATCCGCGAGGTTCTTACGGTGCTGTAGCCCCAAGCGTCGCTCCCGGCTGATCCAGCGGGCTCCTGACGCCTCGGCCGCCCTTGTTCAGCACGTGGGTGTAGATCAAATGTGCAGCTGCACATTTGGTCTATTAGACACAGCAGAACGTTATGTAGAGTAGGCAGTACTAAAGCTTTAAAAGC
>MERI01000114.1 GCA_001772005.1 Betaproteobacteria bacterium RIFCSPLOWO2_12_FULL_62_58
ATTACCTCTTGCGTCTCAAGTCAAGCACCACCCCGCGCCGCCAATCCTTCACCATACGCTCAAACTGAAAGTTACCTTTTGCGTTCGGGGCGTGATCAGCCCCTTGTTGGCGAACCTCTACCTGCACCCCTTGGACGGTGCGATGCGGGAGAGCGGATATCAGATGGTGCGCTACGCTGACGACTTCGTCGTGCTGTGTCAAACGGCCGAAGAGGCGCAGGCGGGACTCGCCGCAGTGCAGGCCTGGGTGCAGGCGAATGCTCTCACGCTCAATCCGGACAAGACCCACGTGGGGGATTGTCGGGAGGAAGGCCAGGGCTTTGACTTCCTGGGTTATCACTTCGAGGCGGGACAACGCTGGGTGCGGCGCAAGAGTCTGACAGCGATACGCGATCGGATCCGGGCCAAGACCGGGCGCACTCGCGGGGACAGTCTCGCCTGCATCATCGCGGAACTGAATCCGATGCTCCGGGGCTGGTACGGCTACTTTCGGCACGCGCATCCGTGGACCTTCAGCGGCATGGACGGCTTCATCCGGCGACGGCTGCGCTCGCTGCGGCGCAAGCAGCAGAAGCGTCCCGGCACCGGGCGCACTCTGGCCGACCATCACCGCTGGCCCAATGCATTCTTTGCTGAGTTGGGACTTTTCACGATGACCGAGGCCCATGCTCTGGCAAGCCGATCCCGATGAGGAAACCACCGACTGGAGAGCCGTGTGCGGGAGAACCGCACGCACGGTTCGGAGGGCGGGGAGGGCGCGAGCCCTTTCCGACCCCTATCAGAATATTCAAAAGCATGACTGGGTCCCCGCCTTCGCGAGGACGACTTGATCAGAGGTTCCCTAACGCAATTGCGAAGCGCGCTGTTGTCTCAGCCGCTCAACGCGCCTGCCCAGCATTGCGGAAATCTCGTCCTTGAAACGCTGGTTACCAAGCGCGAAGCCGCCATTTGCTGCGCTTCGGATTTCTTTTAGATCTTCTTCGTCCAGTTCGAACTCAAACAAGCGGCGATATGCCGCAGCCCGCTGCTCGGGCGTCTCGCCGAGCGCGATATAAACGTCATGTGGAGTCACGAGGGCTGACGCGCAAAGATCGCCGTTTGCCCGGTAGCTGGACCAGGGATAGTCGCGGGGATGCGAGAAAAGTCGTTCGGGTCAGGCTTGCATTATTGCATATTCATATTGATACCTCGCAGCGCCGACGTCCCGACCTAAATGCAACAATGCAAGCCTGACCTGCTTGACGTGCTCTGACCGCCGCGGGCCGCACGCTCAAGCTGGCCGATCGCATGCAGTGCGCGTTCGACGCCGCGCCGTGACTGGCGCTGTTCGACTCGTTGTGGTGGCCAGTGGGACAACCTTGGAGAAACCGAGGGGACAGACCACTAAGCCCTAATCCTGGGCGCGCGCTTTTGCTTGCAGGAGTGTAAGACGGGCATCCCCCGGCACGTGGGCTCGTGGTTCATGATTAGTGGTCTGGTTCGGCAAATGATGCCGCACCGCCACGATTATTTACTGATGATGTCGAGGAATTTTCTTGCGCTCACAATTGCGGTTCTGCCATGCTTCTTTAGCGAGAGCAATCCGCTCTTGTCGCCGGTTACCAGGAAGTCGGCACGCGTGACCTCGGCGAGCGCAAGCAGATAATTATCCTCCGGATCGGGCGAAACCGTGAGCGCAGGCAAGGGTCCGCCCATGACGGCGAGGCGCCGCAGATCGTTGATCATGCGCCCGACTTCTGCCGCTCGCAACCGATCCCGAAAAAACTGGCGGCGGGAGACACGATTGATTTCCTCCATCTGGCGCTCACACGAAGCCAGCTCAAACCGCCCATGGCGCCACGCGGCGAAAATCCGGTCGGGGGAAGTGCCCCGCACCAGCAGTGAGGACAACAAGATGTTCGTGTCGAGGACGACGCGCACTCAACCACGCCTGGTGCGCTTCGGTTTGGCCTGAAGTTCCGCCTGCATCTCGGCGCGCACAGCGCGGACCGCTTCGTTGATGATGGCCTCCATCCGCCCGGAACCCACGTCCTGGTTGCGGTCCTTGAAGCGTTGAACGGTGCGCTCCAGTACGCGCCAGCGCACCGCCTCCTCCACGAATTTTGACAGATCGCCCTTTTTCATTCCCTGCGCCCCGAGGAAGCTGCGCAGCGACAGATCAGTGTCCCGCGACACTTTGATGGTCCAGCGGATTGCTTCGGGCATTTGTCCTCCAGTGCGTATAGGTGTTTATGCGCCTATTCTACTCTTTTCAAAGCCGGCCCGCGAGCCCAGATGCCATGAGGTCACCCATTAGCCGGCCTAGTTCAAGAGGCGAATAACGCCCTTTGCAACACAGTTGCATTACTTCAATCGCTACTTCCACCACGTTGGAGCGCGATGACGATTGGGGACAGACCGCTAAGCCCTAACCCAATTGCGAAGCGCGCTGGCGGAGCCGTTGTCTCAGCCGCTCAACGCGCCTGCCCGGGATTGCGGAAATCTTGTCTTTGAATCTCGCTTTAGGGCTTGACGATAAGGGCGAGCGCTTCTGTCGCGCTCACGATGCGGATGCGGTGATAGGTCTTGAAGTGTTGGGGTCAGACTCGACATAAACAGCCCCGGGCGCGCGCTCTTGCTCACACGAGTGTAAGACGGGCATCACCTGGTACTTCGGTGCTTCGGTGCGCCCGGCAGGGCGCACTCACTTGAAGGTGGAAATCCTCTACCTACCTGGCAAGGGGGACTGTCAGCCGAACGGCAAGCCTGTCCCGAGCCTGTCGAGGGGCTCAGGACAGGCTTGTCGAAGGGGGTGTCCCGCAAATCAGGTCCGGGGAACAGGAAGCGGATAGAGGCGGCGTGGCGGGGTGAGCAGGTCAATATTTGCAGGGCCTGATGCTTGCACCGAACCCTGTGACGAGGATCCGATGCGCCCTTTGACGAGCTCAGGCTTGTTGCCCCGCGTGCCTAAGTGTATGATCTCTGTCATACGCTTGGGAGGTGTCAATGAAAATGTTATCGGTGCGTTTGGATGACCAGGAAGCCGCCGCGCTGGAGGCGCTATGCGCGACATTGGGTCTGTCGCGCTCAGAGGTTGTAAAGCGGGCGATTTGTGATCTCGCGCTCGCCGCTGGGCGCAGGCCTTTTGGGCAGGCGGCCCGTGAACAGGGGTTAATCGGCTGCTTTAGGGGTGCGCCTGACCTCGGGGAACGTCACCAGAAACATCTCAAGCGGGCGTTGCGTGCGAAGGTTGCTGGTTGACACCGGCCCGCTGGTAGCGCTTGCCAACCAAGCGGAGCGGCATCATCGCGCAGCGGTCGAATTCTTCGAGCGCTTTGATGGGGCGCTGATTAGCACGCTCGCCATCGTGTCGGAAGTATGTTGGCTATTGCCTCGCCACCGGGTGATGGCATTCCTGCGTAGCGCGGGGCAGAGTAATTTCACCCTGGTGCATGTTCCGGAGCTGGCGCTGCCGGCGCTGTCTGCCCTGATGGAGAAATACGTCGATCGGCCGATGGACTTTGCTGATGCGAGCCTGCTGTGGGTCGCGGATGAGCTTGGAGTAGCGGACATTGCGACGCTGGACAGCGCGTTTCATATCTATCGCACCCGGCGAGGACGGCGGCTGCGCAACCGCTTCGCTTGATCTCCCTGTGTATCATCGATGAAGCCGTGCAGAAACGTGCCATTGGGATCAGACTCGACATAAACAGCCCCGGGCGCGCTGTCTTGTTCGCAGGAGTTGTAAGACGGGCATAAAACCGAGGGGACAAACCGCTAACCCCTAACCCAATTGCGAAGCGCGCTGGCGGAGCCGTTGTCTCAGCCGCTCAACGCGCCTGCCCGGCATTGCGAGGAACCCTAACCCTCTATACACCCGGTGACTCGTCCCCCTCAAGGGGGGATTGAAAAGAATGGCTCGTTGTTCGTGTCAGGAAGTCAGGCTGCGACCTTGG
Organism: Betaproteobacteria bacterium RIFCSPLOWO2_12_FULL_62_58; assembly: GCA_001772005.1. Lineage (GTDB taxonomy): Bacteria > Pseudomonadota > Gammaproteobacteria > Burkholderiales > SG8-41 > DSOT01. The sequence continues at coordinate 3,936 of MERI01000114.1, forward strand.
CGGGGCTTGGTTTTACCGCACGCTCAATCTTTTTGCCAACTGTCTGGCGTGCTCTCTTGACGTCGTAGCTCGCCTGCAAGCTCATCCAGAACTCGGGCGTCGTACCGAAAAAGCGCGCGAGCCGCAAGGCGGTGTCCGCGGTGACAGACCGCTGCTCATTTAGGATCCCGGTAATCCGGTTGGCGGGCACGCCAAGCGCCTTGGCAAAGGCGTTTGCCGACAATTGCAGCGCCGCGAGCTCATCCTTGAGAATCTCGCCGGGATGGATCGGCCGCATTCTGTTCGTCATCGCTTTCTTTCCTCTCTCGATATACTGCTTTCAGTGGTAATCCGTGATTTCGATGTTGTAAGCATCGCCGCCCCTCCACTCGAAGCACACGCGCCACTGCCGGTTTATGCGGATGCTAAATTGGCCCTCGCGGTCGCCGCGCAGAGCCTCAAAGCGATTGCTCGGCAGCCCCATCAGGTCTTGGACTGTCTTGGCGTTGTCGAGAATCTCCAGCCGGCGTTCCGCCTGGGCCGCAAATGCCTGGAATCGTCTAACTCGCTTGCCGTTGTAAAGTGCCTCCGTGTCTTTGTCGCGGAAACTTTTTATTATGGGAGCAATGATAACCCGCTATTACGTGTGACGTCAAACATAAAACACGAGCGAGAACCGAGGAGCAGGACAAACCGAGGGGACAGACCGCTAACTTCTAACCCAATTGCGAAGCGCGCTGACCGGAGCCATCGGCCTGGATCCCTTCCATCGTCAGTGGCGGGATGCCCGCGGCGGCGGTTCTCTGGCGCGCTTCCGCAAGCCGTGCGATGCGGCGGCTGCGCACCGCTTCGCGCAGGGATCAACCGAGGAAAACGCCGGCGGCACGCGCGGCGCGCGCCAGATTCGCATCGCGGGTGGCAAGCGGCAGACCGCGGCGTGCGGCGAGCTCCAGATACGCGGCATCGTAGGCGCTGATGCCGTGCCGATCGGTGAGCTCAAACAAGGCGCGCGGCGAGACCGCGGCACGGTCCACTCCAAGTTCCAGGCGTTCGGCGCGGCTTAAGATGGCCGCCGCCTGATGACGGGCGAGCACCTGGCGGCGCAGCAGCGCCGCCATGACGTTCGCAAACTCGACCTCCCACAGTGCCGGCACGAGCGGCTGTTCCCGCTCCGCGCGGCGGTCCATGCGCCGCGTGTAATCATTCGCCTGGTCCGGGATGAACCAGGCGATGATCACCGAGTTATCGAGTACGAAGGCCATTACCGGCGGCCCCACTCTATCGCCTCGCGCAGCTCGCGCGGGGACAGCTTCTTCTTGAGCTTGATCGTCTTGCTGAACGCGCGGATCTCGTCCATGACCGCCTTGCGGTCCACCTCCACACCGGCTTTCGCCGGCACGAGCTTCGCGACCGGACGGCCGCGGCGGGTGATGGTGACCTCCTGGCCGGCTTCCGCCCGCTCCACCAGCTTGGATAGCTTGGACTTCGCTTCATAAATACCGATCGACTCCATGGACACCTCCACATCTAGCTAGCTAGATTCTAGCACGAAAAAACCGAGGGGACAGACCGCTAACCCCTAATCCAATTGCGAAGCGCGCTGACGGAGCCGTTGTCTCAGCCGCTCAACGCGCCTGCCCAGGATTGCGGAAATCTCATCCTTGAATCTTGCTTCAGGGCTTGGCGATGAGGGCGAGTGCTTCTGGAGTGCCATGAGGGTCGCGTAGCCCAAGGCGCGGTAGGGCCGTGGGGTCGCGCACCGGCCTCCACGGTTACGCATCTCCGTCATCTTGGGGGCCCAGTGCAGCCTTGACAGCGCGGGTCGAGAGGAACATGGGGGTCGGCGGCGGCCGGGCGTCCGACTGGCCCTCGATCGCCTCGACCGATATGAAGCCGCATTTCGCATAGAAGCGGACGGCGTCGGGCTTGGCATCGACGACCACGCCAACGCAGCCGTAGTCGTTCGCCATACTCAGGGCGAGCTTGAGCACGAAATGC
>MERI01000115.1 GCA_001772005.1 Betaproteobacteria bacterium RIFCSPLOWO2_12_FULL_62_58
AACCTGCATTGAGGTCAACAAATAGGATCAGTGTAACTTTTCGATTCAACCGGTAAGCTGGTTGCGCGCGGGTCTGCCTCGTCTTGGCGGCCGCACGGCACATTTCAAAGCACGCTCAATCTCATCCTTAAACCGGTCGCTTCCCAGCGGCCAGCCGCTGTTGGCCGTATCTCGAATCTTGCCGCGCTCAAGACGACCGGGAAGAACCGCTACGCGTCACGGGTAGGGCTCGCTGAGCGTCCTTGAGCACTTCGGGATTCAGGACGTTTCGCGCATCGTAAATTTCGCCGCGAAGATAACTATGCGCGGCAAACCTGCGTAAGATACGCACTTCGGTGACAGAAGGAGTGAGTCATGTCCCGTCCGCACCCGGTATTGCGGATCACGGCAGCCGCCTGTATGGCCGCCTGGATCACCCAGCCCCTGTTCGCCGCGCCGGCCGACGCGGCTAAGGACTACCCCCGCAAGCCGATCCGCCTGATCGCGCCGTTCGTGGCGGGCGCCGGCAGCGACACCACCGCCCGCACCATCGCGCTCAAGGTCTCCGAGCATTGGGGGCAGCAGGTGGTCGTGGACAACCGGACGGGCGCCGCCGGGGCGATCGGCGTTGACATCACGGCGCAGGCGATTCCGGACGGCTACACGATCTGCGTGATCTCGGCATCGCACGCCGTGCTCTCCGCGACCAACACGACGCTCCCGTACGACCTCACGCGCGACTTGCAGGGCATCACCCAGGCGACGTCTCTGTTCTACGTTCTGACCGTGCCCGCGTCCTCTTCCGCAAAATCGGTGAAGGAATTCATCGCCTACGCCAGGGCAAACCCCGGCAAGCTCAATTTCGCTTCGTCGGGGGTGGGCTCGCTCCAGCACTTCTCCTGGGAGCTATTCAAACACATGACGGGCGTCCAGCTCACCCATGTGCCGTACAAGGGAGCCGCCGGCTCGCTCGTGGGCATGCTTGCGGGCGAGGTCCAGGCCGGGTTCTTTTCAATGTTCGGCGTGAGGCCGCACCTGACCTCCGGCCGCGTGCGTGTTCTTGCCATTACCGCCAGCAAGCGCTCGCCGCTGCTGCCGGAATATCCTACGGTCGCCGAGGAAGGCGTGCCGGGCTACGAAATCGATCAGTGGTACGGCTTCGTGACCTCGGCCAAGGTCCCACACGCGATCGTCGCCAAACTGAACGCGGCGATGGCAGTAGCGCTCAAGGCACCCGAGGTCGTGCAACGTCTCGGCGCGGACGGATCGACTCCGGTGGGCAGCAGTCCCGAGCAGTTCAGCGCGCACGTCAAATCCGAAATCGCCAGGTGGCGCAAGCTCGTCAAGGATGCGGGACTGTCGCTGAAGTGATTTGAAACAATCCGTTGCGTTGGTCCGACCCGGATGGCTGATGGCTATGTCGGCGAGAAGAGCGACGTCGTGGGCTCATTCAATCGTCTCGACCGCGGCGAAGATTACGTGCTGGACGAGTTGGTCGCGTGACAGCGCGCCGCGACCGGGCGATGCCTGCATTGCGGCCGTTTCGGGATATTGGAGGCGGCACTTCGAGCTCGGTGATGAAGAGCCGGATCAGGTCATCGAGATCCCGGCGCTCGCCAACGAAGCGGCAGCCGGCGCGGTTCGCGGGCTTGCCGTCAGGCAACAGGACCTTCGTGACGTGCCGCACCTCCATGTCGATAACCACTGGTTTTCGGTGCGGGCAAATGACGCGGGCCCGGCTGAAAACCGTGCCCGGGTCGATGCGGATATAGAGGTCGAATACGATCGCACCGAGGCCATCGCGACTGAGGTCCACCACCTGGGCGTCAAACGATATCGGTCCCCAGTCGATTTCGCATCTGAGCGGTACTTCGGGCGGCACGACGTACCGCGGCAGCGCTCTGCGCTGAAGAAGCAGAACCGCGGCTGGGTAGCTCAGGCGGAACGCCGACCCGCCTTCGTAGGTCACGGCATCGGGATTGGATGCGACAAATTCAAGGAGCGTGCCGCCATGGTTGCAGCGGAAAGTCACGGAACGGCAGGCAAGGAGTGCCTCGTTGTTGTGCTTGAACTCGCTGCAGGCGACCATGATCGCGTTGCCCTCGGGATCGGTGTGCAAAAGGCGCGAAAGGAAAAGCAACTCGCCCGCCTGCGGACACGCAGCCAGTAACCATCCCCGCTCGCGCACTTCGGCGAGAATGCGCTCGATCTCGATGCCCGAGCGCACGAGCAGCCTGCCCGTCGTCTCGAGGGGGCGTTTAGCGTCCGCGGACATGTGCAATGCCGTAAGCTGTGGTAAGGCCGTTAGCCGACTGGCTTCATCCTCTTCGCGGCCAGAGCCGCGCTGCGGCCTGCGAGGCATCCGAAGATGGCGCGGCTCGTATGCCCGGTGGAACCAGGATAGTTGAAATGGAACAGCCCGCCCACCATCTCGCCTGCGGCGTAAAGCCCGGCGATCGGGTGATGGTTGGTCTCAACGACTTGGCCCTCGGTCGCGATGCGCAGTCCGTCCTGCACGTTGGAGTTGAACGGAACGTCGCGCTTCACCGCCGCTTGAGCAATTCCCGTTCATTCATGGCATGCCTCCCGGCTATCGTGGCACATCCAATAGCATAGCACCATGCAGCCGATTTTCCGGTTTCGATATCGATAAATCGGGCCACGTAACCTAGTGACAGGGCCGGGGAAATCCCCCGCTCGCAAATAAACGGGCCAGGCTCAATTGCGTGCTAGGATTCCCGTCCGTGAGTTGAAGGATGAAGGCGGACGGATGAAGGATGACCTGGCGTCGGCTCTCATCTGCCAGGTCTCAGTCGACGAGTCACGAATCACCAGTCACGATTCATCAGTCACGATTGACCAGTCACGAATCACCAGTCATTCTTTTTAATACCCCCTTGAGGGGTACGCCTCAATCGATATTCGGGAGAAAAGATGAAAGCTGCCTACTTCATGAAAAACGGCGGGCCGGAGGTCATGCAATACGGCGAGGTTCCGGATCCGGTGGCCGGGCCGGGCCAAGTGCTCGTCGACGTTCATGCGGCAAGCGTGAACGGAGCCGACTGGAAGGTGCGCGCGGGCCACTATGCCCCGATCACCACCTTCCCCTACATTCCGGGACGGGATTTTTCCGGCGTGGTCAGCGCGCTCGGCGCCGGAGTGAGCGATCTCTCGGTCGGCGACGCGGTCTTCGGCGTCTGCGAGGTCAGCAGTGAAGCGTGTTACGCGGAGAAGGTTGCGATCAGGTCGGCTATCGTGGCGAGAAAGCCGGAGAGCCTTACGCACACCGAATGCGCAGCGCTGGGGTTGATCGGCCTCACCGCTCTCGTCTCGGTCGAGGACACGCTCAAACTGAAAGCCGGTGAAACGATACTCATCCAGGGCGGGGCGGGCGGCGTCGCCGGCTTCGCGGTACAGCTCGCCAAGCATATCGGGGCGCGCGTGATCACGACCGCGAGCGCGGCGAATCACGACTACCTGCGCCGGCTCGGCGCCGACCAGATCATCGATTACCACTCGCAGGACTTCACTCAAGTGGTGTCCGGCTGCGACGCTGTGTTCGATACCGTCGGCGGCGACGTGGTGAAGCGCTCGTTCGCCGTTCTGCGGCCGGGTGGACGCGCCGCGTTCATCGGCTCGGGACAAACGGCACCGGTCCCGCCGCGCGCCGACGTCGTTTCGCTGCGTCCGAAAGTCGGGCGCGACCGCGCGCATCTCGAGCGGATCGTCGCGCTCGTCACCAGCGGCGCCGTCCGCGTGCCGGAGATCAAGGTCTATCCGTTATCGGAAGCCGCCGCGGCGCACAAGGTGAGCGAGGGGCGGCATCTGCGCGGCAAGCTCGTGTTCAAGGTGCGCTGAGCCCCTTAGGGGACAGACCACTAAGTACGGCATTCGTCGGTCGTCGGTCTCACACCGCGAGCTTGAGTATCTCCGCGACATCGTCCGCGCCCCGCACCGGCCGCGGATTGGTCGCGATCGGACCGGTGCCGTCGTACTGCCGCGCCAGCTCCGGGATCCGGTCTGCAGCTATGCCGACCTCGCCGAGCCGGGTGGGCAGGCCCAGCGACCTCACGAAATCCCGGATCACGTTGCAGGGCCGCGCGCCGGGGCGGCCGAGCTTCTCGGCCACGGCCCGCTGACGCTCGGCATTGACGGGCTCGTTCCATTCGAGCGTGGCGGCAAGAGAGATGCAGGACGTGATTCCATGCGGGACGCCGGCGTAGCCTCCGAGTATGTAGCCGATGCCGTGGCTCGCGCCGTTCGGCACCCCAGGTATGCCGGACACCTGCGTGAGCCACGCCGCAAGCTGGCAGGTGAGGCGCGGCTCCAGGTCGTCGGGGCGCGCCTTGATTGCCGGCAGGTTGGCGGCGAGCATCCCCATGGCCTGAAGTGCTAAGCCGTCGCCCAGCGGATGCGGCCGGATCGAGCACCAGCGCTCGACCGCGTGATCCATCGCGCGCATCCCGGTCGAGAGCATCAGTTCCATCGGCGTCTCGAGCGTCGCCGCCGGATCGAGTATTACGGCGATGGGCGCCATCCGGAGATGGCTGAACGAGAGCTTGACCTTGCGCTGGACGTCGGTGATCCCCGCACTGCTGGTGAATTCGGCGGCGGACAACGTCGTCGGCACCGCCGTCATGCGCATCCGGTCGGAGTCGAGCGGCGTCAGGGGCGCCGCGCCACGCTTTGGCGCGAGCGTCGACAGTGTGTCGACGTCGCGCACTCCGCGCCACAACGCGAGCAGCATGGTCTTGGTCGCATCGACCACCGAGCCCCCGCCGACGGCGAGCAGATGGTCCGCTTCAACCTCGCGCGCGAGCGCGGCGCCGGCGATTACGGCTTCACGCGGCGAGTGGGCACGAATCTCGGAAAACCGGCCCACGCAGCGGTCTCCCAGGGCCGAGGTCACGTCGCGGATCAGCCGGCTGTTCGTGAGCGACTGCGTGGTGAGCAGCAGCACGCGCTTGGCACCGATGCGTTCGATTTCCGCAGGCACGGCTTCGGCCGCCGGCTTGCCGTGTACCACCCGTTCCTGTGCCGTCCATTGCACCGTGCCCGTCAGCATGCGCGCCCCTTCTCCAATGATTGCTCCTCAATCTGAGCCCGAGGTCTCTGGCCTTCGTAACTTCGAGCAACAATTGGGGTCAGCGTAACTTTTCCACTGAACGCGTAGCTCGTCCTGCCGCAAAGTCATACTGATCGCATTGAGACGGGTTTACACGAGATTCACCAGCTTCTCGACGTACGCGTGGAGGTCTTCCCGGCTTGCAACGGCGCGCCCGCCTCGCGCCTGAAGCTCCGGTCCTTCGAGCTCGATGTGCAGCGAGTCCATGACATTGAAGCTGTTCGCCGCTTCGAATGCGGCGCGGACGTCGGGTGATGCGTCTTGATCCTGCATGAAGGGCACTCTGGCCATTCTTAACCTCGCTATCGACTCGTTGGTTGTGACTGCGAATCAAGTCTGAGTGAGAGCGGGGGAGGGGTCAAGGCAAACGTCCACCACCCCGTCGCTTTGCGCCACCCCTCCTCGACGAGGAGGGGAGTTCATTTGTCGCTTGCACATCGGGCGCGGCATGATTAGTGTACGTTGCTCAGCCGGAGTGAATAGACGCAGTTTCGAATTGCGGCACGGCCTGGTTCGCGGACAGCCGTGTTGTTGAGACTTGTCATGAAAGGGAATGACGCCATGAAGCAAAACCGCCGCGGATTTCTTCGACTCGCCGGGGCTGCTACGGCAACGCTTGCCCTGGGCAGTCTGCCGTTTGCAGCACGTGCCGCGACCGCGGCGACTGACAGATTGAAGATCGGGATCGTCGGCTCCGGCAGAATCGGCGGCACGCTCGGCGGAATCTGGGTTAAAGCCGGGCACGAAGTCATGTTCTCGTCGCTCGATCTCGAGCACGACAAAGCACTGGCGGCAAAGCTCGGGCCCAATGCCCGCGCGGGAACGCCGCGCGAGGCTGCCGCATTCGGCGACGTGCTGTTGATTGCGGTGCCTTACAGCGCGATGCCTGCGGTCGGCAAGGATCTTGGGAACCTGATCAAGGGCAAAGTGGTGATCGATCCGTCCAACCCCATCCTCGCGCGCGACGGCGACATTGCAAAGTGGGCCCGGGAGAAAGGCGCCGGTCTCGCCTCGGCGGAGCTGCTCCCCGGGGCGCGTATCGTCCGTGCCTTCAATGCGATCGGCTATGCGAGGATGGCGGTTGCGCATAGCGAGGGCGGGCGTATCGGGATGCCGATGGCAAGCGATGATGCCAAAGCCGTGGCGGTGGCCTCCCGCCTGGTGCGCGAGATCGGCTACGAGCCGGTCCTGATCGGCGCGCTCGCCATGGGAAAATATTTGATGCCGGGAACGCCGCTTGCCGGCGAGCGCACGCCGGAGCAGATCCGGCAAATCGCCGCCACCCTCAATTGAGCCAATCCTGATGGAACGCCGCGGACCCGCCGGCGGTTGAGCGCCGGCAACGACGATCACGTTTATTGGAGGAAAGATGAAGGCAGCCTATTTCATGAAGAACGGCGGACCGGAGGTGATGCAGTATGGCGACGTTCCGGATCCGGTGGCCGCGCCCGGCCAGGTGCTCATCGACGTTCATGCGGCGAGCGTGAACGGGGCCGACTGGAAGGTGCGCGCCGGCCACTATGCCCCGATCACCGAGTTTCCCTACATTCCGGGGCGGGATTTCTCGGGCGTCGTCAGCGCGCTCGGCGACGGAGTGAAGGACTTTGCAATCGGCGATGCGGTTTTCGGCGTCTGCGACGTCGGCCAGGAAGCGGCGTATGCGGAAAAGATCGCCATCAAGTCGGCGATCGTGGCGAAAAAGCCGGAGAGCCTTTCGCACGTGGAGTGCGCCGCGCTGGGGCTGATCGGCCTCACCGCGCTGTGCTCGGTCGAGGACACGCTGAAGCTCAAGTCCGGTGAGACGATACTGGTCCAGGGCGGCGCCGGCGGCGTTGCCAGCTTCGCGATACAGGTCTCCAAACACATCGGCGCCCGCGTGATCACGACCGCGAGCGCGGCGAACCACGACTACCTGCGCTGGCTCGGCGCTGACCAGGTTATCGACTACAACTCCCAGGACTTCACGAAAGCGGTATCCGGCTGCGACGCGGTGTTCGACACCGTCGGCGGCGAGGTGGCGAAGCGCTCGTTTGCCGTGCTGCGGCCGGGCGGACGCGCGGCATTCATCGCTTCGGGGAATGCGGCGCCGCCCTCGCCGCGCGCGGACGTCACATCGCTGCGTCCGAAGGTCGGCCGTGACCGCGCGCATCTCGATCGGATCGCCGCGCTGGTCACCAGCGGCGCCGTGCGCGTTCCCGAGATCACGACCTACAAGCTATCGGACGCCGCCGCAGCCCACAAGGTAAGCGAAGGGCGCCACCTGCGCGGCAAGCTGGTGTTCAAGGTGCGCTGACTTGCGATGTTGGGTAACCCGCCTCCTTCTGACCGCGGACGGCGAGCACAAACACCGTGTCAAGTTCAGCAACGTATCGATACAGCGCGACATAGCCGCGTGCACCGCGCCCGGTCACAAGTCCGCTGAGATCTGCTCGGACAGGCCGGCCGATCAGTGGACTGCGCTCCAGTACGTCGATTGCCCTTATGATGTCTTGGATACGCGACGGCGCGTCCGCTACCTCATGCTGAAAGAGATGATCCAGGATGCGATCGAGATCGTCTCCTGCTTGTGGCGCGAGCTCGACGCGCGACATGACTACCGCGCAAGCGTTTTCGGCTTCGGTCGGGCAACCTTGTTGCCGGTGAGTCGACGCTCAAGATAGCGGCGCATCTCGTTCCACGGCACCGTCTTTCCGGAGGCGACGATCCCGGCGTACCGCCGTTCGGCTGTGTCCCGGAACTCCCCGCGGCGCTCTTCCTGTTCGGCCTTCTCGGCTATCGCTTCCAGTATGAAACTGTGCGCGGTGGTTCCAGCGCGTTCTGCCGCGCGAGCGACGCGCTCCTTGAGGTCCTGCGGCAGGCGAATGGTGGTTGTGGACATCGCGAATCTCCACGAAAAGATGCAGTGTAGCACAATGGTGCTACACCGATATGGCGACCGCCGGCGGCGATCGAGGTGAACTCGTGGAGGATCGCATGCTTCGCCCAGCCGGCGACGGAGACGCGCTTGCGCGCCCAAAACCAATCGAGGCCGGCCCCTTTACTCCGGCCCCACGAACCCGATGTATGCCCCACAGGCTTCGGCGGGCGACGCCAGCATGGCGTGCTCCCCGGTGTTGCGCACGCCGCGCGCGAGGGGCGGCATGCCGTGCTCCCGCATCCAGCGGGCGGCCGCGCCCATGCTGGTGGTGCGGAATAGCGCCTGGAACGGGCCGGGACCGCGGCGCTCCAGTGCATCGGCAGCCGGTCCCGGCGCATAGGGCTGGGCGACGCCAAGACCGGTGGGGCCCAACTGGAACACCGCCATGTTCGACATGATCACCGTGCCTCGCTGCAACGGCGGTTGAGGCATGCCCAACACCTTGGCGTACGTCGCTGCCGCGGCTTCGGCGTCCCGGGTGACTATGTAGACACGCTCCAGGGCGTACACCCCGTTGGGGTGCTTGCCGGCGCCCGGCACCTGCTCGCGGCGCGTCTCGATTGGCGTCAGGTGCTGGATGAAGATGATCGGCAGCGGGTTCCTGGGACCGAGCGTCGCGGCTTTCCATCGTAGCTCCTGTCCGGCCGGGGTGCGCCGGCCGCCTTCAATCGCATCGCCCACGTCCACGTCGCGGCTGCGCATGGCGGCCACGTCCGCCGTCAAGTCGTCGCTTTGCACAATGATGTAGCGAATGCCGCCGCCCGCCGCAATGAAACTTTCCAGACCGCCATCCGGGTTTGTGGATACGCCCGCTGCCGCCTTGTGTTCAGCCCGATCGCGGATCGCCAGCAACTCGATGTAGTCGTCCTGGTTGAACGCGATGGCATTGTGGGTGCCCCTGCCGGGATGGACGCCGCCCGGATGAATGTTGAAGCCCATCTTGCGGTACTGCTCGATGCCCTGCGGCAGGTCGGGCACGCAGATCATGACGTGGTCGATACGGGTAAACATGGCTGGCTCCGTAGTGGTGTGGGGACAGGACGATAAAGCGGCACTATGGTAACCGGAAGTCGCACCTGCCGGCTTGCGCCGGCATGACGATCCGGATTTCTGAAGCGAATTTGTGACTCCACAATCCGGAGGACGGGGAGGGCGCGAGCCCTTCCCGACCCCTATCATATGGTGCATCATCGTCGGTGGCAGCGCAGTATGGGTCCCCGTCCCCCGATTAAAGCATTCGAGGGCAGGCTTCGCGAGGACGACGTTCGATTGTTAGTCGATTGCGGAAATCTCAATAACGAAAGTGGATAAATGACTTCCACGCACAACAGCAGCGCCCACCCGACAGTCCCGAATTCCTCCGGCGGCGAACGGCCCAAGCTCAAAGCGCCGGCGAACGCGGCGGACTGTCATATTCATATCTACGATCCGCGCTTTCAGCCGCCGGTCGCGAAGCCATCCAACGCCACGGTTGACGATTATCGGCTGCTGCAGAAACGCATCGGCGTGACGCGCGTCGTCATCGTGCAGCCGCGCAATTATGCGACGGACAACAGTGTCACCGTGGACGCCATCCGGCGCCTGGGCATCGACAACGCGCGCGGCGTGGCCGTTGTCCGCCCGACGGTGACCGACGTGGAGTTGAAGACCCTCAATGACGGAGGCATCCGCGGCATACGCTTCACGGTGGCGAATCCGCAGACCGCGGTCGTTTCGGTAGACATGATCGAACCCCTGGCGAAGCGCATCGCCGGCCTCGGCTGGCACGTACAGCTCAACATGCCCGCCGAACAGATCGTCGAACACGCGGACATGCTGCGGCGTCTGCCGACGCAGATCGTCTTCGATCACATGGGTCAGCTTCCGCTGCCCGCGGGACTCGAGCACCCGGCCTATGGGGTGATCCGCTCGCTGGTCGACAAAGGCCGGGCCTGGGTCAAGATTTCGGGCGCCTACCTGAACACGAAGATCGGTCCGCCCACCTACGCCGATGCAACGACGATCGCGCAAGCCTACGTCAAGGCGGCGCCGGATCTTCGATCTGCTCGCAACGTGGGCGCCGGAGGAGGCGACGCGCAATCGCATTCTCGTGGCGAATCCGGAAGCCCTTTACGGTTTTCCGAAGTCGGCCTGATCGTATTCACCGGCTTGTTTTGCTCCAGCAGTTGGATTGGATTTGCCCGGAAACTGACCGATAATCCCGCTCAGCACGCGCCCAAATCGCGGTCGTCTCGCGCGGGGACGAGGAGGCAAGCATGAACACAAGGCCTATGATGCGCGGTACGGGACCTCCCTTACGCCTGCCTCCGCATTTTCCGTCACCCGTAGCCTTTTTGAGGAGACCATCATGAGCAAACTCGTTCGCTGTGTTGCTATTGCACTCGCACTGTCGTTCACCGCGGCAGGTGCGCACGCCCAGCAGAAATATCCGACCAAGCCGATCCGGCTGCTCACCCCCTTCGCTCCCGGTGGCGGCTCGGACATTCTCGCGCGCCTTATCGGACCGCAGGTGTCCGAGGCGCTCGGGCAGCAGGTGATCGTGGAGAACCGGCCGGGCGGCGGCGGCACGCTTGGCGCCGGGATCGCGGTGCGCTCCGACCCCGACGGCTATACGCTGATCCTGGTCTCCGGCAGTTATGGGGCCAACGGCGCGCTCCACGATCTGCCGTACGATTCGGTCACCGGTATCACGCCGATCATCCTGATCGGAACAACCCCACTGCTGGTGTCGATGCATCCCTCGGTCCCGATCAAGACCATCAAGGAACTCATCGCTCTTGCGAGGGCGAACCCCAACAAGCTCAACTTCGGCTCGGCTGGCGTTGGCGGTCTCGGGCACCTTGCTCAAGAGCTGTTCGGGCTGTACACCAAGGTGAAGATCATCCACGTTCCGTACAAAGGCAGCGGCCCGGTCATGACCGCCCTCCTCAGCGGGGAAGTGGACTCAAGCTTCAGCAGCCTGGTGCCGAGCATGCCGCACGTGAAGGCGGGACGGCTGCGCGCCATCGCCGTGACCACCCCCAAGCGCTCGCCCACAATTCCGGACGTGCCCACCGTCGGCGAGACAGTTCCCGGTTACGATGTGACTCACTGGTACGGTATATGGGGCCCCAAGGGCATACCCAGGGAAATCGTCACGCAGTGGAACCAGGAAGTCGCAAAGGTGCTGAACACCGACGCGATGAAGAAGTGGCTGGCGCGGGAAGGACTGGTACTCGCCGGCGGCCCGCCGGAGGAGTATCTGGACCGGATCAGGAGCGACGTGGAGAAATGGAAGAAGGTGGTCAAAGAGGCGAAGATCGTCATCGCCAAGTGATCCGCGCCGCGCCACCTTGTCATTACGAGGAGCGGTGGACCGCGATGAAGGCTGAGCAGCCGTAGGTCGGGTTGCCGTGAGGCTACCCGACGGCACGATCCGAACCCGTCGAGTCAGGTAGCGCGCGGCGCAACCTGACCTACTTGATTACTTACCGTCCTGCGATGTCGTACGCCTCATCGACCAGGCGCATCGCGCGATAGCAGTCCTCGACCCCCGCCGCGGGAGCCTGGCCGCTTTGCCAGCGCGCCAGCGCGTCGCGCACCGCGATGACCGGGAGCGGTTCAGCCGGCTGCCCCGCCAGCTGCTGCTCCCCGGCAGCCGTCGTGCACCGCAGGGATCCGTCCCGCTGCACGAGTAGCGCATCGCGCCCCGCGAGCTTCCATTCCGCGTCCGCACCCTTGCCCGGGAAGGTGTTGCCGACTTCGATGGTGCCCAGCACTCCGCTCGCCGTGCGCAAGAGCAGCGTCGCATAGTCCTCCACGCGCGCACCGTGCGCCCGCGAGCTCATCTGCACGCCCGTCACCTGCGCGTCCTCTCCGGTGACGAAGAGGAACGCGTCGATGCCATGGAGGCCGATGTTGCGCAGGCAACCGCCCCCTGCCACCGCCGGATCGAGCATCCACGGGGCACCCCAGGCAACGTAGCGCGCCGAACTCGGTCGATTCGAGCGGAAATAGAAATGCGACACCGGGCCGAAGGCGCCCTCGGCGAGCATGCGCCGCGCGTGCGACACGAAAGGCTGGAAGCGTTGGAACAGCGGCACGGCGGCGAACACGCCCTCGGCCGCCGCCTTGTCGGCGACGCCCCGCACTTCCTGAGCATTCAAGCCCACGGGTTTTTCGATCAGGAACGGGTAGCCTTCGTCGAGCAGGAAATGGGCGATCCCGGCCATCTCGCTGTGACGGCCCAGCGTGACGACGAAGTCCGGCCGCGTCTTCGCAAGCATTTCCCGGTAGTCGGTGAAGGTCGGCGGCTCACCCAACTGCGCGGCGCGCTGCAAAGCCATCGCGGCGTCGGGATCCTGAACGCCGACGAGCTGCACGTCCGGCATGCGCGCGAGCGTCTTCAGGTACGCAGCATCGAACAGCGAGTGCCAGTGGCCGACCCCGATTGCGGCAATTCGGACGGGCATTCCGGCACGATCCTTTCGGTGCTCACTCGAGCCGGATGTTTGCCAGCTTGATCACCTTGGCGTATTTCGCGATCTCCCGCGTGAGCAGCGCCGACAGCTGGATATCCGTCCCGCCGCCCGGCGGGAACGGCACCAGGAAACGCACGGGTTTGTCGGGCCACTGCTGGGCAACGGCCTGCATCGGATTGACGACCCAAATCGCGGCGACCGCCGCCAGTGCGCGTGCTTCCATTCTCATCTGAACCTCCTCGTTACAGAAGATGAGCTTATTATCCTGCCGTCATGCCAGCACGTGAGCGAGTAATCGGGCGGCCTCACGCTTTCAGCCCTTTTAAAACGGGCTTGAAAAGTAACCGGTTCAGAACCGGCCACAGAATGATGACGATCACAGCCGCCATGATCGCGCCGGAGATGGGGCGCGTAAAAAAGGTGGAGATGTCGGCCTGCGACATCTTCAGGGATTGCCGCAGAGATACCTCCATTTGCCCGCCCAGCACCAGGGCCAGCACAAGAGGCGCCTGCGGATAGCCCATTTTGTTCGTCAAGTATCCGACCACGCCGAACCCCAGCATCACCCACAGATCAAACATGCTGTAATTCACGCTATAAACGCCGACCACGCAAAAGATGGCGATGAGAGGAGCCAGAACCTTGTACGGGACCCGCAACACCGCTACGAAGGCGGGCACAAATGCAATATTGAGCACGAGAAGCATCACATTCCCGATGTACATGGAGGCGATGAGGCCCCATACGAACTCCGGGTTCTTGCTGAACAAGAGCGGCCCTGGCTGCAAACTGAACAGGGTGAGGACCCCGAGCATCACGGCAGTCGTGCCGGAACCTGGAATGCCGAGCGTAAGCAAAGGGATCATTGCACCGCCCGTAGAAGCGTTGTTGGCCGCCTCGGGGGAGGCGACGCCTTCGATCATACCCGTGCCGAACAACTCAGGTGTCCTGGAGATCTGCTTCTCCGCGGCATAGGCCAGGAAAGTGGCAATGGTGGCCCCTGCTCCCGGCAGCACCCCGATCACGAACCCGATGATGCCGCCGCGCACGATCGGCATGGCGCTATCCTTGATGTCCTTTTTGGTGATGACCATGTCCCGGAGCGAGGTCTTCATAACCTGAATCTCCAGCACCTGGTCGATCATCCCCAGGACAGCGCCGAGTCCGAACATGCCGACGGCGACCGGCAGAAAGCCGATCCCATCCATCAACTCGAGACTGCCGAATGTAAACCGCGGGGCACCCCCGATCGGGTCCAGACCGACCATTGCCAGGGCGAGTCCGATGAATCCCATGGCATAGCCTTTCGCCCTTGATTTTCCCGTCAGCCCGCTGATCGCCGAGAGCCCCAGCAACATCAAGGCGAAGTATTCCGGCGGCCCGAAGCTGAGGGCGGCCTCGGCAATAGGGGGCGCCAGCAGCGTCAGCATGACGACGCTGAACGTCCCCGCGATGAACGACCCGATGGCTGCAATGGTCAGGGCCGGCCCGGCCCTTCCCTTCCGGGCCATCGCGTAACCGTCCAGGCAAGTCATGATCGTGGAAGACTCGCCCGGAACGTTCATCAACACCGAGGTGATGGTTCCTCCATACATGCAACCGTAGTAAACACCGCACATCAGGATCATGGCCGACGTCGGGTTCATCCCGAAGGCAAGGGGAATCAGGATGGAGAGGCCGGCGACCGGGCCGATCCCGGGTAACGCGCCAATGACTGTCCCGACTATGACTCCCAAGGTCACGACCACCAGGTTGATGGGGCTAAATGCGACGGCAAACCCTATGCTCAGGTTACTGACAAAATCCATGACAGCCTTCAGGAATCAGGTTTCACTCGAAAAAAGCGAGAATGCCCTTGGGCAGCGGCACCAGTAGCCACACCGCGAATATCACGTATAGACCGATCGCCGACAGGAGCGGGACTGATGCCAGCATCCGCCACGAACGAACTCCCAGGCCAAAAACCACGACCGCCATGAAAAGTGTGGTGGTCACCAGGAAGCCGAGCAATTCCAGCAGCAGCAGCGAGACCGCCAAAGCGCCGAGCATGAGCCCGACCCGCCGCCATCCGGCCGCTTCCGGCCACTGTATTGCTTCCAGCAGTGCCAAACGGGGCCGAATTCCTTTTGCAGTCAGCACGAGACCGGTGCCGATGATTCCAAAGGATATCCACCGGGGCAGGAATCCCGGCCCCGGAACGCCCTCCAGAAAATAGGGAAACTTGATCGATTCCAGCAGTATCCATACGCCGATTGCCGCGAACACGGAACCTGCGACTGTTTCAGCCTTATTCATTGCTCTCCCCGAAGGAGTTTGTCGGACTTGGCCCCGACACACTCCTTACGCAAAACCGCCCGCAAACAATAGGCACAATGAATCATAAGACACCTGAATTCCGCCGCGCCCATGCCCTGGTGATGGCCATAACAGGGCTTTTCACTGCGTTCCGTTGTAAGTCTGCGGGCGGTTTTGCATTTAGAGCTTACCGATGGACTTCAGGACCGCTGTAAGCTTTTCCCGTTCTTCCGCGAGGTATTTCGCGTAATCGGCCCCGCCCAGGAATTTCACCGTCATCATGTTCTTGCCGGCATATTCCGCCCATCCTTTGGACTGGGTGACCTTCCTCATCAACTCGATGAGAAATTGTTCTTCGTGTTTGGGGAGGCCGGCAGGAGCCACAATGCCGCGCGCCGAGTGGGAGACTACGTTGTAGCCGACTTCCTTCATCGTCGGCACATCCTTGAGACCCGGTACGCGCTCGTCCGTGAAAACAGCGAGGGGCACGAGTTTCCCGGCCTCGACATAGCCGGCGAGCTCATTGGGGTTGCCGAGCGCGACATCCACATGCCCGCCCAGAATCGCGGCGTTGACCTCCCCGCCGCTCTTGAACGGGATATAGTTCAGCTTGATCTTCACCGCAGCGTTAATCATTGCGGCAAGATTGGCGTCCGAGCCAGCCGCACCGGTCCCACCGACTTTCACCGAGTTGGGGTTCTTCCGGGAGGCTTCGATCACGTCCTTCATGGTCTTGAAGCCGGATTGCGGGTGGGTCGCCATGAGCTGGGTGTCCACGAGCATCAGCGCGATGGGCGTGAAATCTTCCGGCGTGACCTGCATTTGCTTCAGCACAAAACCATAGCTGAACGAGGCGGTGGCCGTGGCAATGGTATGCGCGTTTCCCTTCCGGGTGGCCAGATAGGTCCAGCCAACCTGCCCGGAGGCGCCCGGCTTGAAGGTGAGCGTAAGCGGCTGCGGGGACAGCTTTTCATCGGAAATTATCTTTTTTATGACCTCGCCGGTGATCCCGCTGCCGCCGCCCGGAGCATAGGGAATAATCAATTCAATGGGGCGGGCCGGGAAAGCACGCTGCTCCTGGGCAGCCGCAAACTGAGCGCTTACCGCCATCGCAGCGGCTGCAAGCGTGAGAACAACTGCCAATCCGGAAGAATTTTTCATGGCTAAGACTCCTTTTGCTGGTGAACCGTTGCGGTACCTTCTTTCCTTGAGCGTTCGGAAAGCAGAATGCAAATATTTTGCGTTCCGACTTCTGAATTCTGCGGCAATCTCCCAAAATTACTTCTTCTTCACCAGCCCGATGTCGCCCAGGAACCTGGTCAGTTCAGCGTTGTCCTCGTCCAGGACTTTCCGGAATCCGGCACTGTCCCTGAAATCGGCTTGCCAGAAGTTTGTGTCGAGTTCCTTCTTCCACTCCGGGGAATCCAGCAAGCGGCGAAAGGCCTGCTCCCAGTAGGCAATCTGTGACGCCGTCATGTCTTTCGGGCCGACGAAACCGCGCCACTGCGATACCACGGCGTCGTACCCCTGCTCGCGCCAGGTCGGCACCCCGGCGAGATCGCCCGGCAACCGCTGCGGCGCCGCTATCGCGAGGATGCGAAC
>MERI01000116.1 GCA_001772005.1 Betaproteobacteria bacterium RIFCSPLOWO2_12_FULL_62_58
CCATCCCCTCGGTGCCGCCGTATGATGGCAGCCCGCCGCCCGCAAACCGCCCCGATGGCGTCACAAGCGGCCAAAGTTACCTTTTGCGTTCGGGGCGTGAGTGGACCGCCTTGCGGCACGCCCCTCGTCGTGGCTTCGATTTCCTCGCCCACGCGAACCCCGGCTTTGAGGTAGTGGTTGATCAGGCGCAGCAGCGTCCGGTCGGGCACGTGGCGTCTTAGCCGCGCGACCAACCGGTCGTGATTGACCCGGTCAAAGAACGCTTCCAGATCGAGGTCCACCACCCACCGGCGGCCTTCGCGGATGTCCGCCTGCAATTGCCGCACGGCCTGATGCGCCGAGCGCTGCGGGCGAAATCCGTAGCTCCGCCGATGAAAGTGTGGCTCCCATTGCACTTGTACGACTTGTCATCGACGCTCATACCGTCGATGCCCGGTGCGCCTTGGTTCTGGCGTACTTGCTTCAGGGCACGTTGCAGGTTCGCGCGCCTGAGCACGCGTTCGAGCAGCGTGAAGTTCGCAATCGACTCGGGCGCATCCCGTTCTCCAGCCGCAGGTTCATCCCGTGGCGTTGCCACGGCCGGCTCTCGCCGGTTGTCAGATGCATTCCCGCTGCTCTTCACTTGAGGCCTTCGTCTTCCATCGTTCGGGCCTTCGGCCGGGGCCTCCCGACCTATTTTGCCCTTTGCTGACTTCTCCACGGCATTCAGCGCCAATCGCTCAGCACCCAGCTTCAATGCTCCGAAGCACCGCAGAGATCTCCCGGGGTAAGACACGTCACTATCGCTGCACGAGCGCCGGATTTACAAAGTGCATCCCGACCGCAGATGGAGGGCTTCGCGGTTACGTGCCCGCTCGCCCCGGATGCACCACGCCTCCTGCCCCTCGATGACCACCTGATTGTTCCGCACCAGCGCCCCATCAAAGTGGATGTTCTTGATCGCGATCTTCGGGCCTGGTGGCGGGGGCGTCTGACCCGTCGGGGGACTGTGAAACGTGTAGTATCCACCCCGTATTGTCGTCCTCGGGGCTCCCCGCTCATCCGTCTCCCCGAGCACGTTCACATCCTTGGTGATCGTCACGCTGCCCTTGTCGCCGAAGTCGAAGCGCCCCTTGAGGAGGACAGTCCCGCCTTGATCGACTGCCTTCTGCACCGCTTGCACGTCCACGGCCGGGTCGTGCTTCCCTTCGACTGCCGCGGGCTGGCTCTCGGCTCCGCTGAGCGGTGCCAAGGTCAAGGGGACGCAGAGGAGTGTGAGGGTTAACGTGTAGGATCGCGCTGATCTCTTTATCGCCGTCTCCTCCTCGGCTATTGAACAGCCGCTGGAGAATCGCACCGACCGTGCGAACGAATCACGAAAAGCACATCGGCGACTGTTGTCTAACGATCCGCATGACCCGCCGCAAAGTGGTCGGTGTCGATGCGGCGGTTAGCGGGCACGAACGCGAGATTGCCAGTAATAAGGACGCCGCGCATGGTGTGCCACCGCAAAGATGACGATTCCTTCTGGCTCTGGCCGGTAGATGATTGAGAACGGAAATCCATTCACCAGGACCCGACGCGTATTGGAACGAAACGGTGATCCCGATTGCGGAAAAGCAAGGGCGCGGGCTGTAGCCTCTTCGACAGCTCTAGCGAAACGCACGCCCAATCCCGCTTCGACCTCACCGTAGTAGATAACCTCGGCAAGGAATTCAAGGC
Source organism: Betaproteobacteria bacterium RIFCSPLOWO2_12_FULL_62_58 (assembly GCA_001772005.1). GTDB lineage: Bacteria > Pseudomonadota > Gammaproteobacteria > Burkholderiales > SG8-41 > DSOT01. The sequence continues at coordinate 1,702 of MERI01000116.1, forward strand.
GTGCGGCGGCAATGAACCGCGCGCGATTCACTGGGCGAGGCGTCTAGCCTCGGCAAACACGCTTTCGGCGGAAAATGTCGGTAGCTCACCGCGATCATACGCGGCGACCCGTTGCTCGATTTCCCGCCCCCACGCCTCCTCGATATCCGCGAGGGGCGCTTCGGTGAGCGACTCCAGCAAGAGTTCGGCAAGCCTGGCCCGTTCTTCCGGTGACAACGAGCGCGCCTGCGCTTCAAGTTCCTTGAGCATGTCAGTCATAGCGTCACCCTCCAAACAATGAACCCATTCTACGCCCGAGTCGCTGTCGCTGCATCGTGCGCGCTAACGTCCCGGTTTTGGCGCGCCGAAGGAAGCGCGCAGCGCTGACTCGCAGGCGTCGCTCAACAACCGGCTGTTAGCTGGCAAGTTGTTCATTGGGTGATGTGCCCGGTCCACCGGTCGCGGTTCGCCCAGAAAGTACAGCGGGGACATTTCTCGCCTTCTGGGTAATCCTTTCCCTCTTCATGAGGACAGCCGATTATGCGATCCGTCATTACAACGGATTTCGGGCGTTGGTTTTGAATGAACTCAAGAATCTGCTGCATGATGAGGTGATCGTTTCTCACGTCACCCTTCTCGGAAAACCATCGCTCGAGTGCGACAGGCGGTTCATCATCTCCAGCGATAACCCCAACACTCACCTTTGTAGCGACTTTATCGTCGGGTCCATAGAATGCTACGGTAGCGACCGGATAACCGGAGAATCCGCGCCGCGCCTTCTTCAAGAGCGCCTTCTTAAAGCGTTCCTTGAAAATCACGGTGTCAGCCTCGCTGCGCGGTTCCTTGCCAGCTATTCGGGATAGGGAGAAGCCTCACGGCTCCCCCCTCCCACACCACCGTGCATACGGGTCACGTACACGGCGGTTCGGCAGATTGAGTCAATGCACATAGCATACCGGCCATGCGCACCAACTGGAGCGTCGCCTCCGGCCGCACCAACGGCGGCTTCATCCCAGCCACCGGGCTTGCGCCCCGTGGGCTCGCCGGATGCAGTGCCGCCGTTCCTTGGCAAGCAACTTCTCCTCGCTTTCACTCCCCTCTCGGGGTACCGTTCGGGCCTTCAGCGGTTTCCCGCCTACTATGCCCTTTGCAGACCTCTTTCTCGCGGTCAGAGGGAATCACTTCCCCCTCAGCCAATTTCCTCTGCACGCAGAATCCCAGGGCACGAGGGGCTTGAGATCAGCGAGTCGGTTTGAGGATGCCCGGAGAACGACGACCGCAATCGCAAATGCGGGAAGGTTCTGTTGAAAGGAGAGATTCCGATCAACAGTGACAAACACGTCAAACTCCTTGGCAGCGAGCGCAAGTAGTTCGCCGTTCTTGATCGTCGACCACCCCATCTGGCGCGCTGTCTTGACCTCGTGACCTACGATATCGCGCGCGAGCCGCCAATCAACACACTCGTCAATAAATATCTTCACGAAGCGGCTGCGACGAGACGGTCCTTCGCCTGTTCGAGGAAACCGATGACCTGTTCTCGACTGACCGAAGGAAAGCCGGCGAGAAAATCGTCGATGGATTCTCCGGCCTCGAGGTAATCAAGGAGCGTCTGAACCGGCACCCGGGTGCCCGAAAAAACCGGCGTGCCACCCATTACATCGGGGGTGCAGGAGATGACTGGCGTGTCCATGCGATCAGATTACTCCCAACCCTGTGACCCGCGCAACCATAGGGGTCTAACGAATAGGATTTTATCCGCCGTGCGGCAGCATGGTGGATAAAATCGGTTGGACTGAACCGCTGGATTCAGAGCGCGGTGCTCTGGAGATTGTAATAGTGCCGGCGTGGCGAAGAGCGCTGTTGTGTCCGGCGGTCGATGGATGGCGGCAGCGCGTGGGCATCTTGATGGGGGCGCGAGGGTTGGTCAGTGGACGAAATCACTATGACAGATGCACATTCGAGGGTCAACGGCGGGAACGAGGACGAGTGCTCGCGCGGCGGGGCGAGAGGCCGACGTACGGGTGCGGTGCGGGGGAGGTGAATCAGGGTGCTCACGATGGTGGCAGAGGCGGCGCACGCGCACACGGTACAGGGATTGGGCCGATCGCGATCATGCGCCCGGCTTTGCAGTGCGGGCACTGATGGATATCGAGGGAGGCCACGCGCAGCCAGAACGCCTCGACGGATTCGGGCTCAGGCGGCTGCGGTGCGGGTTGATAATGGAGCGCTACGCGCGCCTGTGCGAGTTTCTGGTGCTTGGTGCGGTTGGCGAGAATGCCGTAGTGGCGGATGCGCATGAAGCCCGAGGGCAGCACGTGCAGCAGAAAGCGGCGGATGAATTCGGATGCCGCAAGGACCATCACCTTGCGCCGGTTGCCGTGGGCGTAGTCCTTGTAGCGGAAGCGAACTTTGGTGTCGTTGCAACCGAGCAGCCGGTTGTTGGAGATAGCCACGCGGTGGGTGTAACGGCCGAGGTAATCGAGCACTGGCTTCGGTCCGGCGAAGGGGCGCTTGGTGTAGACCACCCGAGGCTTCTCGCGTAGTTCGCGCAGCATCTGGCGCTGCGCGGGAGGATCGGCGAATGGCGCGCTCGATCCGGCGAACTTGAGCGCGCCCCCACTAAAGAGTTTCTTGAGTCCGGCGAGAAACTTGCCGCGAAACACTGGCGAGAGCGCTGTCACGGGAAACAGGAATCCGCGGCGCGAGGTGATCCAGTGCCCATCGGGGTGCAGCGCGCCGGCGGCGACGAGGGCGTGGATGTGCAGGTGCTGGCCGAGGTTCTGGCCCCAAGTGTGCAGCACCAGGGTCGCGGCGATGGCCCCGCCGAGCCAGCGCGGGTTGCCGCGTGCGGTACGCCAGCCCCCGCAACGCCATATCCGCCTCCATATGCTTGCGCAATGCACCCATGTGTGTCTCCTCGTCGTTGACGCGGGAACATCCCCGCGTAACCACGCTGACACACACTGGCGCCGCGTGCACACCACCTCATGCACGCCGCTCGAACACCTACTGGAATTCAAATCGCTTCACCGGACGGTGAAACTCAGACCACCACCGCGTAAGCGGTTTAGTTCAACGAGATGTCGACACCTTAAACGTCGTTGTTAAATGCCCCGGATGTGGGGTGTAACACGGCAGCGGCCCCTGCAAGTTGTTGATCCATGATAATGTCAACTTTGTTATGGGTGAGAACGTTGCGGGATATTAGACACCACGGAGGAGGGCCGTGTCCACACAACCGAAGCTGCTCGATCGCGTCCGGGACAGGCTGCGCTACAAGCAGTACAGCCTGCGCACGGAACAGGCGTACATCCACTGGATCAAGCGCTTCATCTACTTCCACGGCAAGCGCCATCCAGAGCAGATGAACGGCCCGGAGGTCGAGGTGTTTCTGACGCACTTGGCGACGAAGGAGAAGGTGGCTGCGGCAACGCAAAACCAGGCCCTCTCCGCCCTGCTCTTTCTTTACAAGGAGATCATCCAGAGGGACCTGCCGTGGCTCGACGGCGTGGTCAGGCCGAAACGCCCGGTGCGGCTGCCGATCGTGCTGACCGAGAACGAGGTGCGCGCGCTGCTGGCGCGGCTGGAGGGCACGCGCTGGCTCATCGTCAGCATGCTGTATGGAACGGGGATGCGCCTGCTTGAGTGCCTGCGGCTGCGCGTGAAGGATGTCGATTTCGAGATGCGGCAGATCACGATCCGGGAAGGCAAGGGCAACCGCGACCGGGTGACGATGCTGCCGGCAACGCTTATCGAGCCGCTGCGCAACCACTTGTCGCGCGTAAGGGCGTTGCACGAAGCGGACCTCGGGGACGGTTACGGTGAGGTGTACCTGCCGTTTGCTTTGGCCAGGAAGTAACCCAACGCCGCCAGGTCATGGGCCTGGCAGTATGCGTTTCCGTCCGGCAAGCTCTCGGTCGATCCGCTCTCCGGCAAGACGCGCAGGCACCACGTTGACGAAAAGAACGCGCAGCGCACCGTGATGTCGGCGGCGAGAGCGGCGCGGCTCTCCAAACCGGTTTCGCCGCACGTGTTGCGCCATGCCTTCGCGACCCATCTCCTCGAGAACGGTTACGACATTCGCACGGTCCAGGAGTTGCTTGGCCACAAGGACGTGAGTACGACGATGATCTATTAGATACAGAAAGTTGTTATGTGCAGTGCCGTCTCCAGGCCTTTGATTGCAAAGGACACCAGTTGGAGACACTCAACATAATTC
>MERI01000117.1 GCA_001772005.1 Betaproteobacteria bacterium RIFCSPLOWO2_12_FULL_62_58
GATGAGCTTTTTTGTTCCTCCGGGGTTGGGGTCCAGAGCCAGTGCTGCGTAGAGCGGGGCGAGTTCGGGTTCGGGCAGGGAGGCTTTGCGCACGTTGAGAGTACGGCCCTCACGGGTCTTGAAACTGCTGGTGACTCCTCCCACAACAACAGCAGCGTTACGCCCTTGCGGTTTAGCTCCTGGTGGATGTGGCCCCAGACCGGCTCCACATAGGGCGTTACGCTCGGCGAGCGCGGCAGCAGGCAGGCAAGCAGCTGGCGCTCATCCCACTCGCGCACCGTCTCCCAGTCCAGGCTGGCGGCCGCGGCCAGCCCGACGTACTTCGTCACTGCACCCTTGGATACCGCCAGTGCGGCGGCGATTTGCTCGTGGGAGAGCTTGCCCTCCCATTTCAGTCGAATCACGTCCTTGATCATGCGTAAAGTCACTCTTCGGTTCGCCACTGTGTCTCCCGGGGAAAAATTGCCGAGAGTACAGCGCTTGAGTTTGATCTTTACGCAACACCGACCCACCCGCCGACGCCCACATTCGGGCCTCGCAACCGGCGGTCACGTTCCGCCGGAATCGCCGGTCACGTTCCCGAAATGCCCGGTCACATTGCCGAAACGGCCGGTCACGATGGGCCGAAATACCCAATAGCCCTGAGCCTTGATCCAAGTGAGGTTCTCCTCGATGCGCGGGCACAGCGAAGGCCAGTCCTCTTGGGCTACCGCAAAGTGCCGGCCCAGATTCAGCAGCGTGACTTGGCGCACTCTGTCCGCGACGAGTTCGGTGCGCACCAAGCGGTGAGTGAAGTAGGACTCCCCGGTCGAGTTGCTGCGGGTGGACACGCGCCGTATGTACATGCTCGCCAGAGCATAGGCCGCAAATCCGGGCGCGGCTGCACCACTGCAAAATATTATGGCACTACAACACGATTTGCCGAACCACGTGCAAAGGAATCCGGCACTTACGTCCGGCCACCTGGGTTTTTGGGGCGAATCATGTTAAAGATAGGCTAAGCCCCGCCGGGCATTTTGCACTCGTCCGGAAGGCTCATCATCATGAGCTCCCGCATCTCGAGGTACTCGTTGCTAGGCGGAAGGCCACGAAGGACTTGGAGTTGGTTCCAGCAGATACCGAGAACTTGATCTGTTACGAACAAGTTCTCTCGATCGGTCACAAACGCGAGATGGCTCCAGACCAGTCGATCTAGGCGAATAATGCCGGGGGTCTTGATCGTTAATCCAGATGGCGGCACGAAGACAACAATGTGGCTTTCTTGGCCCTTGCGTCCACATCGAGCGCGGGAAGCAACTTGAGCAGGCTGTCGAGACCATGCAGCGTCTGGTCCTCAATCGGCTCGGCGGAAGTTTTGCTTTCGCAGCCCGCCGCGGTACGCATTTCACGGAGTTGCTCCGACGTGAAGGCAGACCCGACTGCGACCGGTTGCAGGTACCGGGTCATCCCGCAAGCCTCGAGCAATTCGCGAACGTCTTCGCCGCGAAGGCATGGGTAAGCGTCATCCACGAGGAGCACGCCCGCAACTCCCTCAAATAGTTCCTTGAGGCGTTCGGTGGCGAGGTACAGCCCACTCGGCTTCGATACCTGCTTGGACCCGTCAGCCGCGTTTACTGTCATAACGAACGCAGTCTCGCGCAGCGCCGCAAGCAGTCTCTCGCGCTGCCCCTTTGAATCAGTGGCGAACGCGGCAAGGATGCGGTGGATATCAGCCTCGTAGGTCGTGTCGCCGATTTTGACGTCTTCCTTGCGGTACTTCGGCAGTACGTTCCAGACGACGTCATCCACTAGGTCCGGTTCGGTCAGCCCGAGTGCGCGCAAAAAAACCCGCGCGGCCTCGGTGCTGCACACAGCCGCGCGAACGGTGGGAAACCCTGTCTCGATAGCCCCGGGCAGGAAGGCCTGCGGTTGGCCATTTGCGTGCGTTCGGACGTGCTTGCCATCAACAAGCCGGATCAATGCCAAGGTCGCCGCCCGCGGCCGCAACGCCGGCTGGCCGCTCAGGAACTCGTACAGCCTACGAACCCACTCGTCGGACTGAGCCTCCAGAAACGCGGCGTCGAGTTTCGGCAGGATCACCTCGGGCGTGACTTCGACGATATCGAGCTCGCGCATTAGGTACTGCCGCAGCTCGGGGGTGCGGTCCTGCGAGATGTCGCCACTGAGCCACGCCAGGTCCCCGTCGCCGCCGAACAACACGGCCAACTGCTTCGCGTCGAACAGCTCGCGCAGCTCCTGCGTGCGCGCCAGCCTAGCCCTTACGGCGGCCGCGTGGCCGCCGCCGGCGCGCGGCAGAAGCGGCTCGGAGACGAGCGCGCGTTTCGCGGCGTCGAATACCGGTGCGAACATCGAGCCTTCGCCGAACTTCGCGTGGTCGAGCGGCAGGCAGCGCAGCACGCCGGTGTCTAAGAAATCGTGATCACGCAGCCAACGCAGCGCGTCGGCATACGCGAATCCTTGCGCTTGAGGCTTTCGCATTAGCATGTGAAGACGAAACAGATCGCAAGCTGCTTTCTCACGATCTTGACGGCTATTCACCTTTCTGGGACCCGCAAAAGGCCATTCCGGAAGCGCGTGTACGCCGCGCCGCTAATTTGCTCAACATGTCGGCGGAGCAGGTTCGCCGCCGGTATTTGGCGCTTGCGAATCGATTTCCATTAAAGATCTATTGGGCATAGTAAGGTCAGAAGAACTATGTCATGTCCGAACGACAAGAGGGCGACTGAATGCAAAATATTGCGCGAGCGGCGATGCCAAGGGGATGCAGTCGTCATTGATTTCGTGGAGTTGACTGGTCTGGCCGATAGTGTGAATTCCAGCTAAGCCCGTAACCGGTCGGTCGCAAAATCCCGCTTTTTTTAAGGTCCGCTTTCAGCGAGTATGGGCAATCGCCGCTCCCGGCCAAGAGGGGTCACTGACGACGCATAAATTCCCCACCTCTGAGCGTCGGCTCCAGGCCGGACAGCGGTCATCCACACCTGCGCGACTGACTCGTGCGTGGTTGACCGCCCGCCAACCGTTACATCAGCGCCAGCGCGTGGCATCCTACGGCGATATTCCCTTCGTGATCCAGCCCGGCGCATCCGCCACATTCATTTGACCGCCACGCTCTGGGTCTCTCTGGGTCGCAGGCCGTGCTTGGCAGGCGATTCGGGAGGCTTTTCTGCAAATCGTGCTGCACGCTGACGCGAAATCGGGGATTGACTACAGCACCCAGCGTCAGCGATACTCCCGGAAGGCTCTTTGGATTTTCTATCCTTCAAACTGCTAATTTTACGAAAAAATGCCAGAATGCCCCACTGCTTGCGGTGGGGATGAATGGCATTTTTTCGTAAGACTAAAGGAGTAGCGTATATGCGTGCACTGGTAACTGGCGCAAGTCACGGCGGCATCGGTGGCGCAATTTGCATTAAGCTCGCAAAGGATGCGCTTGCGCGTGGCGAACCAGCGAAAATCGCCATGTGCGCTACCGGCAAGAATCCGCGCTTGAAGGACTTGGTGGCGGAGATGAAGGATATCGGCGCCGAAACGACTACGCTATTTGGCGACCTCTCTGACAAGGCCGTCCCTGAGAGGATAGTGACTGAGGCCGTCGGGTTCTGCGGCGGTCTGGATGCTCTCGTCTCTAACGCTGGTTTTGCGCGCCCCGGTCTGTTGGCTCAATATTCGGTTGAAGACTGGGATGTGCTATTCGCAATACATACCCGCGCCGCTTTTCTGCTGGCTAAAGCTGCATATCCCCATTTGAAAGCCTCACGGGGTGCGATGGTGGCGACCGGCTCGATCACAGGCTCGTTCCCGCACGCGGGCTACGGCGCTTACGCGCCTGCGAAAGCCGCGCTTATCATTTTGTTCCAGACCCTCGCAATGGAATGGGCCAAGGATGGGATACGCGTAAACGTCGTTTCGCCAGGTCCGATCGTCACGCCGATGACAGCATTTTATTATGCAGATCCCGATGTCGTGAGGATACGTCGAGAAGTAATTCCGCTCGGAAGGCCTGGTAAGCCGGAAGAGGTGGCTGCTCTGACAGCATTTCTTTTGGGTCCCGAGGCTAGCTTCATTACGGGAGAGAACATTCTGATCGATGGCGGAATTGGCCGGTCCAGCCTGAATCGGCTCGTTAGACCGCGGTCCGACCCGGGCAGCAGCATGCCGGCGAAAGGCGATTTGCCGAGCTAGGTTGGCTTTTGTCTATCCCGAGATCTTGGAATTGCGCTAGTTGCAAATTTCAAGGTTAGCGAGCCTGACGCCCTTGCCGAGCACCTCAGCCCAAGGTGCGTTCCAGACGAGTTTTATGCCGGTTATTTGAATCCGGTCTACTGTAGTGGGAGAAATAATATGGGTGCGAAGACGACCAAGGAGATCGCGGAATTTGTCTGCAAGACCGGCTACCAAGACCTCCCCTCCGAGGTCGTCGCCTACAGTAGGGTTCTGGCCTTAAGCCACTTAGGCATGAACATCGCCGGATCGACCATGGATTGCGGCCGCATGGTCACCGACTATATCAAGGCAAAAGGCGGGCGTCCGGACGCCGGAGTGTTCGGGGCAGGATTTCGTACTTGCGTAGACTACGCGGCGCTCGCCAATGGCAACGCGGCGCACACGACAGAGTTGGAAGACGATAGCTTTCCCGATGGTCTGTACTCGTGTGGCCACTGGCCCACGGTCTTTGCCATGGGCGAAAAGCTCAAGCTCCCGGGCACGGACATGATAGTCGCTCTCGCGACAGGATATGAAGTAGCGGCCCAACTGAGCCTGGCTTTCCAGTCCGGCCTGCACAAGGGAAGGGCAAACTTCGCCGGTTTATCCGCTATCGGTAATGCGGCGACGGCGGCCAAGATGCTTCGTCTAAACGTGGAACAGACTATATGCGCACTGAGCCTCGCGGCCTCGCAGGCTGCCGGAATCACCAGACAGGTGGGGACCGGCGCTCACTTTGTCGAGGCCGGCTTTACGGCAAGGAATGGCATCTGTGCCGCGGAACTGGCCGCACTCGGGTACACGGGAAGCTCGACCATCTTTGAAGGGCCGTCCGGATTCGGCGATATATGGTCAGACTGCCCTGAATTCGAATTGCCGTTGGACCGATGTGATCATCTGATGCAGGTGGGTATCAAGAAATATTCCTGCTGCTACTGCACGCAACGGCATATCGATGGAATGCTAGACCTCATCGCCGAGCGCCATATCGCGTGGGACGACGTCGCCAGCATCGACCACGCCATCAACTCCTCGACCGCGCTCCTTTTGAAATATTCCCAGCCGGAAAACGCAGAAGAAGCACGTTTCAGCCTGGCGCATTGCACCGTAGCCTGCTTCTTTGACGACAACGTATTCCTCGCCCAATTCACGGACGAAAAGGCAAGGGATCCGCGCTGGCACAAAGCGCGCGAGAAGGTAACGGTGACCGTGCACCCGGAATGGCCGGAGGGCCTCTTCAGTTTCGATAGCACTGTGACTATCAAAATGAAGGACGGCAATACCTACACGAAGCTCTGCCACAGTGCGAGGGGCGACCCCGACCAGCGTTTGGATACCGACGCTGTGATGAAGAAGTACCTGGACAGCATGGACTACGCCGGCACGTTTTCGCGTGCGCGCGCCGAGCAGATCGCCGAGATGGCCTTGGGGCTGGACAAAGTGCAGGACGTTTCGGAACTCTCGGCCTTGCTCACGTTTCCAGATAAGGGGTAGGAGTCGGTCGCGGCTAGGATGAGGGGTGCTCTTGCAATTTCTGTCGCGCAAGCCGGACAGAGCGAACTGGGGTGCGGGCTTCGCGCCGGAACGCTTGAACACCTTTGCGAATCGCTCATAGTCGCTGCGGATGAGTGCAGCGAATTCTTCCACCGTGCTTTCCTTCGGGGTGAGACCGCCGCTCGTCAAGCGGTCCCTCACCTCCGGTGCGGCAAGCGCGCGGTTGATCTCAACGTTTAGCTTGGTAATAATGTCGCTCGGCGTGCCAGCAGGGGCGAGGATGCCGAACCATTGGACCATCTGAAGCCCGGGTATACCGGCCTCCACCGCGCTTGGAACGTTAGGCAGTGCCGACGTGCGCTCCGGGCCGAGGATCACTATGATTTTGACTTTGCCTGACCTGTGAAAGGGTATGGCTGCGGCGTTACTCATGACGGCGAGATCAAGATAGCCTCCAATTACATCGGTCGCTGCCTGGGTACCTATCGCTACCTCAACGAGGTGCCCCTGCGCGATAGCAACGATGCCCTCCTGGTCAACTGGTGCGAACTGATCACCACCCGCGAAGACGGTAGCGTGCAATACCGCAATGCCTGGGCGAGTTCCCATCGCATCGACGGGCACAATGTCGAGCTATTGGTCAAAGCCGGTCGCGCCCGCTGGAAAATCGAGAACGAGGGCAACAACACCCTCAAGACCAAAGGCTATCATTTCGAGCATAACTTCGGTCACGGCAAACAGCACCTGGCCAACCTGCTCGCCACCATGATCCTGCTGGCCTTTCTGATGCACACCTGCTTCGACTGGCTCGATGAGCGCTGCCGTGCGGTGCGCAGCACGCTACCGTCGCGCCCGACCTTCTTCGAGCATGTGCGCACTCTGCTTTATGATTTGCCCTTCGATAGTTGGGATCATCTGCTGAGCTTCATGCTCAGAAAAGTCGACGCCCCCGATACCGGATAGCCCAGCGCCGGGTCATCCAGCGAGCCGTCAACCTATGAGGTAAATCACTTCACTACGAGTGCAGGTCTTAAATTGAGAATTGCGGCAAAGCCAGCCTGCGGCAGCGCGACTTACCGGCTCATGTGGTGGTCTACTACGCCAACGCCTTGGCGCTGTTCATGCACTCGTCCTACCGCGAAGTGTTGCGCTGCCTGCTCGAAGGCGTGCAGTGGCTGATGGATCCGTCGGTCGCACTCAAGGTGGCCGGCAACTCGGGGATCTCGCAGGCGCGCACGCGCCTGGGGTGGGAACAGCTGCGGCAACTGCATGACGAAGTGGTTAAGCCGATTGCCGTGACGGCCACCAAAGGTGCTTGGTATCGCACCTGGCGCTTGGTGAGCCTGGACGGCAGCACTTTGAATGTGGCTGACGAGAAGGCCAATGAAAAAGCCTTTGGGCGGCCCGGAGCAAGCCGCGGCAGCAGTGCTTTCCCCCAGTTGCGTTTCGTGAGTCTGGTGGAAAGCGGCGCGCACGTGTTGTTTGGCACGCGCATGGGTGCCTATGCCACCGGCGAGAACACCTTGGCCAAACCCGTTCTGGGAGCATTGTGCAAGGGGATGTTGTGCCTGGCCGACCGCGGGTTCTTCGGCTTTCAGATGTGGCAGCAGGGGCTCGCCACCGGGGCGCAGCTGCTCTGGAGAGTCAAGAAGAATCTGCGCCTGCCCTGTGAGAAACGGCTGGCCGATGGTTCCTATCTGAGCCATGTCTATGCCTCCGAAAAAGATCGACGCCGCCACCGCCACGGGATTACCGTGCGGGTGATCGAGTACCGTCTGGACGGGGTCGCAGGCGCCGAGCCGGTCTACCGCTTGGTCACCAGCATTCTGGATGCGCAACAAGCCCCCGCCGAGGAATTGGCCGCGCTCTACCACGAGCGCTGGGAGATTGAAACGGCGCTCGACGAACTCAAGACACATCTGCGTGGGGCCAGGATCGTTTTGCGTAGCAAGACCCCTGACTTGGTGCGCCAGGAGTTCTACGGACTGCTGATGGCCCACTTCGCGGTGCGGGCGCTGATGCACGAGGCGGCTTTGCAGGCAGACGAGGATCCCGACCGACTATCGTTTCTGCATGCCGTGCGCGTGGTGCGACGCGAACTGCCTACCTTCCACGCTATTCCCCCCTCAGGAGCGCAAAGCGTTTCATGAGCGAGTGTTCGAGGAGATTCTGCAGGAGCGGGTCGCCCCCCGCCGCCGGTTGACCTCGTAAAGGCAATCCGAATACTTAAGTGAAGAGTATTGGTGTTAGCCTTGGTCGATCAATTCCGTGGCGCCTTGGCAGACGTTCCACGATGGCAACCAAGCGCTGTGCCGCCCGTCGCCCCCGGCGACAATCACGATGAACCGCTCCGGTTCTGCGACTATCGGGACCAGCACATCAGGGTCGTTAACGTCAATCCACGCAGGCCAGTCGCCACCTTCTCCGGCATAGATGCGCCCCTGCAGGTCGCGCATGGGCAGTCGAACATGCTCAAAAAGGTAGCGCTTCACATCCTGCTTGGAGAACCCTGCCCGCGCGATCTCGACGGCGTGCTCCGGACCCAGCACAACGACAACGGGAACCTTGTTCCGCAGCCCTTGGCTGTAGATCGGGGAGCCGAACACCCGCATGGCGCTGGCAATCGTCTCCAAGATGCCGATTCCCGCAGTCTGCGTGCCCTCGCATACGGGGTAGAGGCAACGAACGGCCGTCACGGTCACGGTACTCGCTTCGAGAGGGTAGCCGGACTCTACACGTAGTGGTTCCCAGGGTGAGCGGCCCTCGTTCTCCGCGAAGCAGAACGTGATCTTACCCGGCCACGCTTGTGTCGACTTTTCCACGCCACCCGGTTTCGCTCCACCCAGGTTGCGCATCGTCAACCGAAGCGCTCGGCCGATCGTCGCGTTTGCCCTGAAACCGCCGCCAAAACACCCGGTACCGCTGTTGATCTCAAGCTTGGCAGCGATCGGCCCGCTCACGATGATCACCGGCGCCGCGCCTCCCGTCGTGCACGATGTGGAGCCCACGTGGAACTGCTCTTGCAGCACCGCCTTGACGCTCGCCAGGACCACCGGGAAATACTCCGGATAGCACCCGGCCATCACGGCATTGGCCGCTACCTTCTCCACGGTGACCACACCCTTCAGCGGCTGCATCAGACCCAGAATCTCCTCGGGCCGACGCCGCGTTGCCGCCAGCATCGCCGCTACGAGTTCCTCCGTCGGGGGTATCACCGGGAGGCCGTCCGTCCACCCGCGCTTCTCGATAAACCGATCGGCGGCGGCGTAATCGCCAGGAATCTGGTGCCGCCTGGCTTCCCCGCTTATCTGGGTGCTCATGGCTTGAGCACCAATCCGCTGGCAACCAGGGCCACGTATTGCTCAGCCATGGCCAACACCTCAGCCTCAGTCTTGCTCGCCATGGGATGCTCTACGATGACCGTGGGGTGCTCCGGCATCCCGAGCATCTTCGCCCTGATCACCGCGGCGGTCTTGAACACCTCGGTTATCACCGTCACGGCTGGCCGTCCTCGCTTCTCGAACTCTACACTATCGTGGAGACCCCACGAAATGCAGGACCCTCAGTCAGCCACGCCGTGAATGAGCGCGTTGCATGACCCGGCCAGCCGCTCGATCACTTCCGGAGGCGTCGGTACCGAGGCGCTGGACTTCCGGTAGTACTCGAACCCGCCGACTCGGTATCGCTGCTCCAGGAGGCTCCTCGTGGCATCGAGGAACGTGTTGGCCATGTGCTTGGTGTTGTCGATGATCGCAATCCGCATTCCATCCAGCGACCGTAGCCGTGGGGCAAGTACATAGCCCTCGGGTTCGATCTCGGCCGCGGGATCCACAATCCTGATGGTTAGCCCTGTCGTCATGTCGTTCCCCCTCATGTCGTTTCCACTGATCGACGATCCTCAAACATGTTGCATTTCAATTTGAAGTCGCTTTCATAACCAAGCTGAATGAGTACTCCGTGGGCAAATTGAAAGTATAGCAGGTCATCCGAGGATGAGCGCGGCATGCAACATCCCGAAACTGCTTTCCCCGTTACAATTCCTTGCCAAACGTAATCAGTATAATATGTATTGGCTCGATGCCTTTGCCGCAACAAATGACGGAGGAGGATTCATGAGTGTGCACTCAAGCTTGTCCAAAGCAACCGCTTTCCTGATTGCGATCACTGCATTCAACTCTTTTGGCACGGCGCTCGCAGCGGCCGCACCCGCCTATCCGGGACGGCCGGTTCGTTTGGTTCTGGGATTTCCGCCCGGAGGCACGTCGGACACGCTCGGCCGCATCATCGCTCCGAAGCTTCACGAAGCACTTGGCCACCCGTGGGTAGTGGACAACCGCCCCGGTGCGGCCGGTAATGCTGCAGTTGGGATCGTCGCCAACGCCACTCCTGACGGGCAAACGGTGCTGCTGGCTCTAAGTACCGCCCTCACAGTTAGTCCAACGCTGTACAAATTATCTTTTAACGTCGAAAAAGATCTCCAGCCGGTGATTGTGATGACGTTTGCGCCGTACCTGTTCGTGACGCATTCATCGCTAAAGGCGAACAGTGTGAAGGAATTCGTCGATCTCGCGAAAGCCCAGCCGGGCAAACTGAATTACGCATCCGTTGGGGTTGGGAGCCCGCATCATCTTGCTGCAGAGCTCTTCATGGCGCGCGCGGGAATCAACATGGTACACGTGCCCTACAAGGGCGGTGGGCCGGCTTCAGCGGCCGTTGTGGGAGGCAATGAGGTGCAGGCGTTATTCGGCAGCCTGCCTTCGTTGCTACCGCATGTTAAGACCGGACGCATCAAAGCCTTGGGAGTGACCGGGTCAGCGCGCTCCGCCGTGGCGCCTGGGGTTCCTACCATAGCGGAATCGGGTTTTCCTGGATACGATGTCACTTCATGGCACGGTTTGCTCGTCCCCGCACGCACGCCTGAGCGCATCGTAAAAACGATCTACGTGGCGACCTTGAAGATTCTGGAAATGCCGGATGTGCGCCAAGCGATCCAGCGGGTGGGGCTCGAGATCGAGACCAAAGATCCGAAGCAGTTCGCCGCGCGTATCAAAGCGGAAGCGGCGGTTTGGGCCAACGTGATCAAAAGCGCCAATATCCGGATCGATTGATTGGGCAGAGTTCAGGGATGAAAAACATACGTCAGGATCGGAATATAGACCACGCCGGCCAGGATAGACAGAGACACGGCGCTGGATGTGTATTCCACGTCCAGTTTTGCCAGCGACGAAAAAGTTAATGCGCTAATACCGATAGGGGCGGCCGAACAAAGTGCGACTACGGTGAAGGTCATTCATTCAAGCCCTGTGCGAGGCGTTTGCGCGGCTGGCGCAGACGGTCGGGGAGAAATCAAAGTCTTCCTGATTCAATTCACGGTCGATAGTCCGTGGTGCCGAATGTCTGCTGCTGGCGTAAGCGGACGCCCGATCTACGCCGGGCTGTGGGGCCGCTCCGGGTCGGCTCCGGTCGGCCACGTTCCCCGATACAGGCCTGTCGCGGTTCGGGAAAGCTGCCGTTCAGTACGACCAGGCATCTGCGGGTCGACAGCGGCCATCGAAAGAACATGAGAACAAGCCCAAGGGTTGAATCGGTTTCGCCGATCGTGGGTGGATCTCATGCAATGGGACGGCATCCTTGGCGCCCAAGGCGCTGGCGACGCCCGCACCATTCGCGCTCATCGCGGTTTCTCATCCTTGCGCGGGGCGAACACCTCGGCGAGTTCGGCAGCGCGCCCCGGCCTGACGCCACGATAACCCGGCGGCAGGTCCACGCCTTCCTCGGGCTGCTCCGTGCCCTCCAGCGGGCGCACAGAGGGCGTGGACGCATCCTTGAGGCCGGACAGGTGCAACGGGACAGTCTCGAACACCTCGCCCTCGACGGGCTTCGGGCCAAAGTCGAAATGAAAGTTGGCGGTGATAGGCGGTGAGCTGTCCTGCTTGACCCACCCGCGCATTCGCCCCAACAGCTCCGCCATGTCCTTCCTCGACCCGATCTTGAACTCGCGACGGCGTCCCTCCTTCGTCTCCACGTGCTTGTAGCTCTCGATGACGCGCGCGGCCTCGTCGTCCAACTCGTGGGGTTCCTTCGGCTGGCCAGCCTTCGGATGCGGCTGCCCGCTCTCGTCCGTGGCCGGGTAGTAGAACCTCCGCAGGTCGAACGTGAAGATGTCATACAGGCGTTGCTCGACGGCGGCGCGCGAAATTGCATGTTTTGTTTCGCTAATTTTCTGGCGGCGCTGGATCTCGGCGCGGATGTCTGGCCGTTTCAATAGCCGATATGCCCGCTCAGATGCCCTCCGTGGGCTCGCATTGAGGTAGACGCGGAGGTACGCTTGTCCCGGTTTATCAGGGGTTTGCAGGTAGGCGTTGACGAATTTGGTGTGGGCCGGCGTAAGTTGGATGCCACGGGGTTTTCCTGGGGGTTTCGTGGGGTCACTGGACGGTGTGACAGCGCGTTCTGTGGTGTCGCGAGTGCTGGGCGTAGGCTCGCCCTGCAGGCTCGGACGCGGATTTGCCCCTGTCCGTGGTGTTTCGGGCTTGCGTGAGGGGGGTGCAGGGGGCGGATCGTCGAATAGAGCGCTAGTAGCGGCGACGTGTTCGGGATCGCCGATGATAACCCTGCCTTGATGTTGCTGGTCCTGAGTCACGCATACCCTCTATTGAACCGTCTTGCATTCTGGTTGCGTCCGCAGATAGATCAACCAGCCTTCTACGTTCTTGAGCGCTACGCCGATTGCTTCCTCGTAGTCCACCTGACTGAATCCGTTGTGACTGGCGTATTCATGCATCAACCGGGTGAGTTCACCTCGTTGCTGGCGCGCCGCTGCCGTAGGATCGGGCAGCATGTCGGCGTTATAGTTCGCCGCTGGTTTATGACCTGGTAATGCTAATGTTGCTAATCTTGCTAATGTTCCAGCTTCATCAGCCACATGATTAGCAGCTTTAGCAGGATTAGCATTAGCAACGTTGCTTAATCCGCCCTTTTGCATTAGCGCCTTGAGCGTCATCGCGCCTCCCAATCCAGCAGCGCCGGATTAACGCGGATTTCCTTCCGGCGGCCTTCGCGCACCAGCCGCGCCCGGCCCAGCTCCTCAAGCTCGCGCATGGTGTCCTCGATTACCTTACGCTTCCGCAGCCCACCCGGCCCGCATTGCTGCAGCTTGGCTATTGGAACCATGTGCGTCCGCTCGCGTCGGCAGTAGTCCAATAACCAGCTATCCAGCCGCGCCGCGTTTGCGAGTTCGTCCGGCAGTGCCAGCTCACCGAAGAATCTGCGCGACTCGTTTAAATGCCATGCCACGATCCGGCTTGCCGCTTCCACGTTCTCGGCGGATATGGGGTTGCTAATGCTAATGCTGCTAATGTTGCTAAAGACGTACAACAGTGCTGCTAGGCGCGCTACGTTGTCGGCCGCGTTACTCGCCACGTCGCGCACGTCGTAAAGTTCGCCGCCGGTCGAAAGCTCGCCCTCTATTGCGTCATGAAATGTCACCCATGCGGCTTTAGCGTCCGATGCCAGCGACAGCATGGGTGGGGTCAGTGAACCATCCTCATTGATCGGTGCGGCCTGATCCAGAATCGCGGCAATGCGCCGATTGAATGCGGCCAGGTGCGGCCAGTTCACAGGTGCTTCGGTGAAGGGTCGAAAGCCTTGCGTCGATTCCGGCCACGCCACCAGGAAGCGGGAAAGAAAGCCGGTGCCCCGCGCTAGTCCACCGGATCGATCGAAGAAGCTTCGCAAGGTCGCCTCTTGCACTTGTAGTGCAACTGTCAGCCGCGCACCGCGCACGGCGAAGGATTCCGACGTGCGCCGCCCGATAGACAGCGTTCCACCATCCCAAAGGATATTCAGCAAGCCCAGGTTGCGCATGATTGATTCTTTGCCCATGCCATGCGCGCCAAGCACTATACCCGCCTCGCTCGATAACACGCCGGAAGAAGGCCACTCACGCGACAGCACCCAGGCTAGATTCTCCGGGGTATCGTCGCCGCGCAGCAGCTTCGGCACTCTTGGCGCTTCCGGCTTTTCATCCTCAAGCTCGCGCAGCGCGGCCTCTTGCTTGGTGGTCGTTTCTCCCTTTCTCGCAAGCTGGCGGATTCTCTCTTTGATGCCGCCGCGCTTGGCGTCCCATGCGTCCAGCTTCGCGCGGAAATCCTTTACCGCCGGGCTTGCCATCTCGGCTTGCTGTTCCTGATATTCCCGGATCGCCGGCGTAAAGAATCCGTCAGTGGTTGATTTGCGCTCGCCACTGTCCGCGATGGTCAGCAGGAACAATCCGACAGGCCCGCTCAGTTTGTCCGCTCGCGTTATGTCCGCGTGCGCCTGGGTCGCCAGCGACAGCGCTGCCAGCGCGGACGATGCCACCATCGGCATGGGCGCTTTCGTGAATCCTTGCACTTCCTGCACAGCCGCGCGGATGATGTCCGGCAGCGCGTCCAACGGGTAGGGCTCCGGCATCAGTGTAGCGACAAGCGGCAACGGTTCCGGCCAGCCGTCCGATTCAGTCGTTGGCGCGGTCTGTCCACCCGGTAAAGCCTCGCCCTTACCCGGCGCTTGCGCGTTCGCTATGGCGCGTTTTACGGCCTCCGCGCCGCATATCTGGTGCAGATCATTAAAATCCGTCGCACCCTCGGGGTGATCCGCGCCGAAGTCCGGCACGGCTACCAGTCCGCCGACAGCTCGCGCGGCTTCAGCTGCCTTCGTTAAGCCGGGATTGCCAACGGTCTTGTCGTCGTCGTCGGCGCACAGGATTAGCCCAACATCAGGAAATTTCTTTCGCAACGACTTTGCTACTGGCTCTAGGTTTGCCGCGTCAAATGCAACAGCTACCGCATGCCCTGTTGCCTCATGGATGCTCATAGCGGTGGCAAAACCCTCGGCAATGCACACTGTCCCGTTCAATGGTCCTATCGGGTACCAGCCAGCGAATTTGAGAGAATTTGCGGATCGATACTTCTCGAGCCTGAACCATTGCGGCAAGTCAGATACGTTCTTTATTCGCCTCGCCATGGCACGTCGAGGGTAGCAGCGCAATTCGAGCGGCTGTTGAATGACCTGCGAAGCACATTGCGGCGAAAAAGTATCGTCACAAAAAACTGGCGGAAGCCGGATTTTGCGGACTGGAATCGCTTCGGCGTGTTGCCCTACTTGGACTTGCGAATTTGGGGACAGGAGACGGGAACCAGGATATCGAATCGCGTCATGGCGGACGCGATCTTTTTGCCGGGTGAAGGCGGCGAGGAGGTGGTGAGAAAGACCACGGCGAAACTTGCCCGTGAACTTCTGACTTTGAAGCACCTTGAAACGCTGGCGGCACTAGCCGCGCAAGAAATAGCGGAACGAAATCCCGCCTGAACCTTTCCGGAAAAAACCCAGCCCTACTGCGAGCCTCGTAAGGCATTTCGAACCCTCCTAGATTGCGATGGCCACCATCGACCAGGAGCAATCCGAAATGCACCAACTTCCTGAAATTGGCTTTCTTCGCCTGTCGCAAATTATCGGCCAAGAGGCCGTTACCGAACAGCAAGCGAAAGCGAACCGGGAGCGAGGCAAAGGGCTGAAGCGACCGCGACCGGCAATCCCGCCGCTGATTCCCGTCAAGAAATCGACTTGGTGGGCCGGGGTGAGATCTGGCCGATATCCGAAGCCGACGAAAGCGCTCGGCCAAGGAATCGCGGCATGGAACCCCTTTCACTCTCACCCTTGCATTAGGCAGCTACACTAGCCGGGCAAGGGGACCCGGTTTTCGCCCCGTTGGGCTAGACGCGGCACGACGTTAGGCTGACATGGTCAGGCGGAAACTGCTTCTAGCGCACCAGCCCTGCCGTCATTCCCGGATCCGCCGGGCCGGTCGTGCTAATCCTTGGTAGGCCTTTCCGTCAGTACGCGCAGCAAGGTTGCCTTCGATTCTGGAATCCCCATGTCGCCTCTCGCTGTGGCGACCATCGCGTCGTATGGCTCCATGCCGGCACCCAGGTGTTTGGCGAGTTCGATCAAGTAGAGGTTGGCGATGGTGATGGAGATTGCGGCGATCGCTGATTTCTCCGCTTCATCGGGCATCGAAGCGAGTGCCACGCTCAACTCGCTGAGCACGCAGCTTGCGCCGACCAATTTATCGAGTTCCATAGTCAACCTTTCCGCTTCTCCCTCATCGGCACTACGTCGCCCTTCTTGGCGATCCCGGTGATCCGCACCGGCGACGGTAAACCTATGCGGCCTTCCCGAACTTGCCAACGATGACCTTTTCCCCCTTCGTCCAAGCGTCCACCATGTCGGCCCATTGTTGGAGCATTGCGCGTCGCTGCTCCGAGTACTCGGCGCGGTTACCCATGCTTGCGCACTCGTCATTCGATGAAGGGTTTGAAGCGGAACTTTTAGACCATGGACACGACCATGGACACGGCGAGTATAGGCTGCGGCTGGATGGCCCGCAACGCCGTTGGACTACTTTTCAGCGAGAAAACAGCAGGATGTCCGGCGCTCGGGACGCGCTTGGATTCGCTTGGATGCCGTTGGAATGGACTAAAAGTTCCACGTCGCCAGCTTCATCTTGCGAGCGTGGGGACGGAACGTGCGGAATTATTGTGGTGAAGCCTGCTGATCCCGTCGAAAGCCTGCCAGATCAAGCAGCTGATTGTAGCCCAGCGAGTCGAACCCCCTCAGAAAGAGGCTGCCGACGACCAGCACCGGCAGTATCGTATCTCCCGAAACTTTCTTCACTTCCTCGATTCTGGCGGGATCCTCTACCGCGATCTCCTGGAACTTGATTCCCCGGCTGCCCAGCAGCTCCTTCGCTTGGGCGCACTGCGGCCCGCACTGGGAGTTTGTGTAAAGCCTGACTGGCAGGTCGGTTGCCGCCGCCGGCTGGGGCGATGCCGCCGCTTTTGGTTGGGGTTTCAACGGCGCCACGGCCGTTTTCGGATAACCCGCCGTGTCAAGCGCGGCATCCCAGTCGCTCTCGAGGTAGCCCTTGAGCCGCTTGTTGCCCACGAAGAGCAGCGGCACTTCCATACCGTCGCCGGAAGCTTTCTTGAAGGCCTCAATCTCCGACTGTCCGTTTCTTTCCGTGTACGGCATGCCGCGCCGGTTGAGATGGGCGCGCGCCTTGTCGCAGAGGTCTCCGCAGTCGGTCAACCACAGCGTAACCGGAAAGTTTTTCACCGCCTGCTGCACGCTGTATGGCAACTCGCTGGTCTGGATCGTATTCACACGGATGTTACGCTGCTCGACTTTCTTCGCGTTCGGCGGCGGCGGCGTGTCGCGCCATTCCACATTGCCTTTTTCATCGACCCAGCGGTAGAACTGCGCCGCGAACAGCGTCGCCGTCGTCGCTAACAATAACATGCCCAACATCACAATTCGCTTCATAAGCACACCCCCGCAGGAGGTTTATGCGCCACAATGTAGCACCTCGCTAGAACCGCCGCAATCGCACCCATCACGTCGGCTCCGTCATCCCGTTGTGGCGCATCAGCGCATCGATTTGCGGTTCGCGGCCGCGGAATGCGATGAACGATTCGAGCGCCGGTCGGCTGCCGCCGACCCCCAGAATTTCGTTCCAGAATCGATGGCCGGTGGCGGGATCGAGCACGCCGTTCTCCTCAAACAGCCCGTAGGCGTCCGCCGACAGCACCTCCGCCCATTTGTAGCTGTAATAGCCCGCCGCGTAGCCGCCCGCGAAGATGTGCGAGAAATTATTCGGGAACCGGTTGTAGGGCGGCGGGAAGATGACCGCGACGCGCGAGCGCACCTCGTCCAGCAACTGGAGCGCGGTCTTGGCGCCGTTCGGATCGAAGTCGTAATGCAGGTGCAGATCGAACAATGAAAACTCGAGTTGGCGCACAGTCTGCAGTCCGCTCTGGAAGTTTTTCGCCCCGAGCATCTTGTCGAACAGCGGCCGCAGGATCGGCGCGCCGGTTTCCACATGCCGCGTCATGGGGGCGAGCACTTCCCATTCCCAGCAAAAGTTCTCCATGAACTGGCTGGGCAGTTCCACGGCGTCCCATTCGACGCCGTTGATGCCCGATACCCCGAGATAGTCGACGCGGGTGAGCAGATGATGCAGGCCATGGCCGAATTCGTGGAACAGCGTGATCACCTCGTCGTGCGTGAACAGCGCCGGCTTGCCGCCGACCGGCGCCGAGAAGTTGCAGTTCAAGTAGGCGACCGGGGTCTGCAATCGTCCCGCTGTGCGCCGACGCGTGATCGCTTCATCCATCCACGCCCCGCCGCGCTTCGACGGGCGCGCGTAGAGGTCGACGTAGAATTGTCCAACCAGCGCGTTCTCGCGGTCATGGATCGCGAAAAAGCGCACGTCCGGGTGCCATTTTGGCGCTTCCGCCGGCGCGATCGTCAGCCCATAAAGCGTTTCGACCAGCCGGAACATGCCGGGCAGCACGATCGTTTCCGGGAAATACTGCTTCACTTCCTGGTCGGAGAATGCGTAGCGCGCCACGCGCAGTTTCTCGGACGCGTAGGCGAGGTCCCATGCTGCCAGCCGGTCGAGCTTGAGTTCGCTGCGCGCGAATTCGGTGACCTCCATCAGATCGCGCTCAGCGTAGGGCTTGGCGCGTGTAGCAAGCTGGTCGAGGAACTCGAGCACTTGCTGCGGCGATTCCGCCATTTTCGGTTCCAGCGAATACTCGGTATAGTTGTTGAAGCCGAGCAGCCGCGCGAGTTCCTGCCTGAGTTTGACGATCTCGGCGATGAGCGGGGTGTTGTCCCATTCACCTTTGCCGAATTCGGCAGCGCGCGTGACATAGGCGTGATACATGAGCTCGCGCAAGGCGCGGTTGTCGGCGTACTGCATCACCGGCAGGTAGGACGGTGCGTGCAGCGTGAATTTCCAACCGGGTTTGGAATCCGCCTGCGCTGCTTCCCGCGCAGCCTGCTGCACGTCTTCAGGAATGCCGGCCAGTTCGGACTCGACCGTGACATAGTGGGCAAAGGCGTTGGTCGCATCGAGCAGGTTGTCGCTGAACCGGGAGGACAGTTCCGACAGCCGTTCGCGGATCGCCATGAAACGCGTTTTGCTCTCCGCCGGCAGTTCGGCGCCGCCGAGACGGAAGTCGCGCAGTTCGTTCTCGACGATCTTGCGCTGCGCGCCCGTAAGTCGCTCAAGCTCGCGGGAGGCGGCGAGCGCCTTGTATTTCCCGAACAGGCCCTGGTGCTGGGAAAGCTCCGTGTAGTACTGCGTAACTTTGGGCAGGTTTGCGTTATAAGCCTCACGCAACTCGGGGCTGTTCATCACGGCGTTCAGGTGCCCGACCTGACCCCAGGCGCGGCCCAGCCGTTCGTTGGCGTCCTCGAGTGGCTCGACGAATTCACGCCAGCTTGCCGGCACGTCGGCTGACGCCAGGTGCTCGATCAGCGCGCGGTTCTCCTTGAGCAGCGTGTCAACCGCCGGCGTGACGTATTCCGGTTTGAAATCGGCAAAGCGGGGCAGCCCCGAAAAATCGAGCAGCGGGTTCATCAGACAGGATTCGGGATCAAGGATTCAGGATTCAGTAGGATATTGGAACTGCAGCAGAGTTCCAGTTGCGGATTAAGCTAAATAGCCACCGGCTATTTAGCTTCGTAGACGATCTGGCCTTCAACCAGCGTGTAGCGGACCTTGCCTTTGAGCTCGAAGCCGAGGAAAGGCGTGTTCTTGCCCTGGCTTCTCAACGCGGCGGGTTCGATTTTCCAGTAGCACTCCGGATCGAAGACGCAGATGTCGGCGGCGGCGCCGGACGACAGATGACCGGCGTCGATGCCGAGGATACGCGCCGCATCGCACGTGATCCTGGCGAGCGCGGCAGGCAGTGCGACGCTGCTTTCTTCAGCCCACTTGAGCGTCAGGGGCAGCAACAGCTCGAGCCCGGTGGCGCCGGTCTCGGCTTCGTCGAAAGGCAGCTGCTTGGCGTCCTCGTCCACAGGAGTGTGGTCGGAGCACACCGCGTCGACCGTGCCGTCAGCCAGCCCCTGGCGCAGCGCGTCGCGATCGCGCTGGCTGCGTAACGGCGGCGTCACATGGCAGTTGGGATCGAAGTATCCGACGTCCATTTCGGAGAGGTGCGCGTGATGAATCGCGATATCGCAGGTGACCGGAACGCCGGTCTGCTTGGCGTGGCGCACCATGTTGACGCCTTCGGCGCTCGACAGCCGGCACAGATGGACGCGGGCGCCGGTTTCGCGCGCGAGCAGCAGAATGGTGGATAGTGCGACGGTTTCCGCGCACACCGGGATGGCGGGCAAGCCAAGCCGGGTCGCAACCTGGCCATCATGGGCGACACCGTTGCGCGCGAGCGTTGCATCCTGCGGACGCAGCCACACGCAGAAACCGAAGGTTGCCGCGTATTGCAGTGCGCACAGCAGCACGTGATTGTCGGTGAGTGGCGCATCGGCCTGGGAAAACGCGATGCAGCCGGCGTCGCGCAGTTCCGCCATTTCGGTGAGTCGCGCGCCCTTGAGTCCCTCGGTCAGCGCGCCAACCGGATAGACATGCGCCTGGTTCAGATTCTTGGCCCGGAACTTCAGCATCTCGACCAGCCCCGGCTCATCGAGCGGCGGGTCGGTGTCGGGCGGGCAGGAGAGGCTGGTGACGCCACCGGCGATCGCCGCCTCCATCTCCGATTCAAGCGTGGCCATATACTCGAAGCCGGGCTCGCGCAGCCGCGCGGCGAGGTCGACGAGCCCCGGGCAGACGATCATGCCCGAGGCGTCTATAGCGCGGTTGGCGGTGAATTCGTTCGGCGCTGCGCCGATTGCCACGATCTTACCGGCCGCGATGAAGACATCCCGCTGCGCGTCGACGCGGTTCTTGGGATCGATCACCCGGCCGTTTTTGATGTGTATCTTCATAACGCGGAACGACGATCGCGGAACGCGGAACGGGAAAGGCGAATTGCTGCCGCACTGGTCGGGTTGGCGTTCATCGCTCCGCGTTCATCGTTCATCGTTGCCTTTTAGTTTCCCGCCAGTATGCTCATCACCGCCATGCGGATCGCGATGCCGAAGGTGACCTGTGGCAGGATCACCGATTGCTTGCCGTCGGCCACACTCGAGTCGATCTCGACGCCGCGGTTCATCGGCCCGGGGTGCAGCACGATCGCGTCGGGCCTGGCGGCCGCGAGTTTGTCTTCGGTCAGACCGTAATACTTGTAGAACTCCTGCGCGGAAGGCAGCAGTGCCCCCTGCATGCGCTCGTTCTGCAGCCGCAGCATCATGACTACGTCGACGTCTTTCAATCCTTTGCGCATTTCGTGATAGACGTGCACACCGAGATTCTCGACATGGCTCGGCAGCAGCGTCTTGGGCCCGATCACGCGGATCTCGGGGCAGCCGAGCGTGGTGAGCGCGTGGATCTGCGAGCGCGCGACCCGCGAGTGCAGGATGTCGCCGACGATCGCCACGCGCAGTCTTGAGAATTCGTTCTTATAGTGGCGGATCGTGAACATGTCGAGCAATCCCTGCGTCGGGTGCGAGTGGCGCCCGTCGCCGGCGTTGATCACGTGGATGTCGGGCGCGACGTGGCGCGCGATCAGGTACGGGGCGCCGCTCGCGGCGTGGCGCACCACGAACATATCAGCCTGCATGGCCGACAGGTTCGCGACGGTGTCGAGCACGGTCTCGCCCTTGGTCTGCGAGGAGACGTTGATGGCAAGGTTGATGACATCGGCGGAAAGCCGCTTGGCGGCGATTTCGAACGTGGTGCGGGTGCGCGTGCTGGGCTCGAAGAACAAATTGAACACCGCCTTGCCGCGCAGCAGCGGGACTTTCTTCACCTCGCGCTGGGTGACGCCAACAAACGATTTCGCGGTGTCGAGGATCTGCCACAGGATCTCCGCCGGCAACCCGTCGATCGACAACAGGTGATGCAGCTCGCCGTTCTTGTTGAGTTGCGGGTTGGCGGGATTGAGCCACATGGCTACGACCGCTCTTCGCTGAGGACGAGGCTCAGCCGTCCTTTGTCATCGCGCGTGAGCTCGATGCTCTGATGGAGATCCAGGGTCACGGCCGCACCGACGAACTGCGCGGCAATCGGAAGCTCCCTTCCGCCCCGGTCGACGAGCGCGGCGAGTCTGATGCTGGCGGGGCGCCCGTAGTCGAACAGCTCGTTCATCGCCGCGCGTATGGTGCGGCCGGTGTAGAGCACGTCGTCGACCAGGACCAGATGGCGGCCTTCGACGTCGAAGGGAATGGTGGAGGTCTTGACGTCGCGATGCAGGCCGATCTTCTGATAGTCGTCGCGGTAGAACGAAACGTCGAGCGTGCCGCAGGGGACCTGGAGTTTCAGCGCCTGGTGCAGGCGCTGGGCGATCCAGACGCCGCCGGTGTGGATGCCGATCAAGCCGCTGTCGGGCCCCACTGTGGGCCGCATCTGGTCGGTGAGCGCCTGGAGCAGCTGCTCGGCGTCGGGTAGCGGTTTGCCCGGC
>MERI01000118.1 GCA_001772005.1 Betaproteobacteria bacterium RIFCSPLOWO2_12_FULL_62_58
TCACCAGCGCGACGATGCCAACTGGATGAAGCACACGCTGTGGTACAAGGACGGGAACCACCTCGAATACAAGCCGGTCAAGCTCAAGCCCTTGACGGTGGAGGCGTTTGAGCCGAAGGCGAGGGTGTATTAAGGGACTAGGGACTGGTGACAGCGGCATACGGCACAGAGAAAGGAAAGGATTTTCTAGCCCCCAGGAGTTTGTCGGACTTAGCCCCGACAAACTCCTAATGCAAAACCGGCCCTAGGAGAATTGCAGAAGAAGATGACAGATATGCGAATTCACCCGCTCTTTTCCCCAAATTTGACCGCTTCGGCTGGGTTTATTATGCATTGTCAGCCGGTTTTGCTTTTAGCAGCCTGTGCAGACTGTTAAGTCCGACAGGCTGCTAGCCCCTTATATCGGAGATTACATGCGCTTTTCCATCTACCGCTACAACCCGGACGCCGACGCCAAGCCCCACATGCGGGACTACGACATCGCGCTGGAGTCCACGGACCGCATGCTCCTTGATGCGCTTGTGCGCATCAAGGAGCACGATGATACGTTCTCCTTCCGGCGCTCGTGCCGCGAGGGAGTGTGCGGCTCTGACGCGATGAGCATCAACGGCAAGAACGGGCTGGCGTGCATTACCCGGATCGCCGACCTCAGGGAGCCGGTTGTGATTCGCCCGCTCCCGGGGCTTCCCGTGATACGCGACCTGATCGTCGACATGTCCCAGTTCTTCAAGCAGTACCATTCGATCAAACCGTATGTCGTCAACGACACGCCGCCTCCGGAGAAGGAGCGGTTGCAATCTCCAGAAGACCGCGAAGAACTCGATGGTCTCTACGAGTGCATTCTGTGTGCGTGTTGCACGACCGCCTGCCCGTCGTTCTGGTGGAATCCCGACAAGTTCGTCGGACCGGCGGGGCTGCTGCAGGCCTATCGCTTCATTGCCGACACGCGCGACCAGGCGACCAACGAGCGGCTCGACAATCTCGAAGACCCGTACCGGCTGTTTCGCTGCCACTCGATCATGAATTGCGTCGATGTTTGCCCGAAGGGGCTTAATCCTACTCGGGCAATAGGCAAGATCAAGGATCTGCTGGTCAAACGCACGGTTTAGGAATTTGTCGGACCAGGACGCGACAAATTCCTTATATGGATTTTCTCGGAATGGACGAAACGGTGCGAGTTGTGAAATCAGTCGCGGTACGTCTGGTACCCTGTACTGGAAAGGAGACCCATGTAAGGAATTTGCCGGGCGAAAGACCGGCGAATTCCTAGGTCGAACGTATGGGAGACCTCGACCGCATCCGCTGGCAGTGCCGACGAGGTTTGCTCGAACTCGATCTGGTGCTTGCTGCTTTCCTCGAGCGGCAACTTGACCGGCTTGACGCGCAACAACTGGAAATTTTCAAGGAGCTGCTTGAGCAGCCCGACAACAATCTGCTGGACCTTGTGATGGGTCGTGTTGAACCGGTCGATGCGCGGTGCAGGTCCGTGCTGGAGTTGATGCGGTCGGGATAAATTCGTTTTGCGCGGGACGGCGCAGCTTGAAGTAACGATGATGATGGTTTTGAGTAAACGAGAAAATCGGAGACGATTATGAGCGAGAAACTGGCAACCCTGTCTTTCAGCGACGGCACCCCTTCAGTTGATTTTCCGGTCCTCGGCGGGACGGTCGGACCCGAGGTGATTGATGTGCGCGCACTTTATGCGAAGACCGGCAAGTTCACCTACGACCCCGGGTTCATGTCGACCGCGAGCTGCCGCTCGAATATCACCTACATCGACGGCGACCAGGGCATCCTGCAGTACCGCGGCTATCCGATCGAGCAGCTCGCCGAGCACTGCGATTTCCTCGAAGTCGCTTACCTGATTCTCAACGGCGAGTTACCGAACCAGGAACAGAAAGCGACATTCGTCGATATCATCAAGCACCACACCATGGTGCACGAGCAGTTGTCGCGGTTCTACAGCGGCTTCCGACGCGACGCGCACCCGATGGCGGTGCTGTGCGGCGTAGTGGGGGCGCTCTCCGCGTTTTACCACGATTCGATCGACATCCACGATGCGCGCAGCCGCGAGATCTCGGCGTTCCGGCTGATCGCGAAACTGCCGACGATCACTGCAATGACCTACAAGTACAGCGTGGGTCAACCTTTCAGATATCCGAAGAACTCGCTGTCCTATGTCGAGAACTTCCTTTACATGATGTTCGGCACGCCGTGCGAGGACTACACGCCCAACCCGGTGCTCACGCGTGCCATGGAACGCATCCTGATTCTGCACGCCGATCACGAACAGAATGCGTCGACCTCGACGGTGCGGCTGGCCGGCTCGACCGGCGCCAACCCGTTCGCCTGCATTTCTGCCGGCATCGCCAGCCTGTGGGGCCCGGCGCACGGCGGCGCCAACGAGGCCGTGCTCAAGATGCTGGCGGAAATCGACGACGCGAAGAACATTCCCGCCTTCATCAAGCGCGTCAAGGAGAAGGACGGCCACGCCATGCTCATGGGCTTCGGCCACCGCGTCTACAAGAACTACGATCCGCGCGCAAAGATTATCCAGAAGACCTGCCACGAAGTGCTCGAGGAGCTCGATCTCAAGGACGACAAGCTGTTCAAGCTGGCGATCGCTCTCGAGAAAGTCGCACTCGAGGACGACTACTTCGTCAAGCGCAAGCTCTATCCGAACGTCGATTTCTACTCGGGCATCGTCTACAAGGCCCTCAGTATCCCGGTCAGCATGTTCACCGCGATCTTCGCGCTGGCGCGCACCGTGGGCTGGATCGCGCAATGGAACGAGTTGATCAGCGACCCGGATCAGAAAATCGGCCGCCCACGCCAGCTTTTCATGGGCGCGACCCGGCGTGAATTCGTGCCCATGAACAAAAGAAAGTAATCAGTGATGGGTTATGGGTGATGCGCCCTAGTTTCGCTTTTCGCCCCCATTACCCATTACTCATTACTCATCACCGATCACGCGAGGTGATCCCATGATGAAGGAAATGCTCGGGAATTCCTATCTGTTCGGTTCCAACGCGCCGTTCATCGAGGCGCTCTACGAGGCTTATCTCGGGGACCCGCTGTCGGTCGAACCACGCTGGCGCGGCTATTTCGATGAATTGCAGCGGCTTGACGACGGGCCGCGCGACGTGTCGCACGCCGAAGTCCAGGCGCGTTTCCTGCAGCTGGCGAAGCAGCGACGCGCCGGCGCACCTGCCATCGCGGGAACGCGCCCGCAGCTCAGCGAAAAACAATACGGCGTACTGCAATTGATTGGCGCTTACCGCTTCCAGGGTGCGCGTCACGCCAACGTCGATCCGCTCAACCGCCAGGAAAAACCGCAGATCGCCGAGCTCGAACCCGCGTTCTACGGTTTGACCGACTCGGACATGGACACCGTATTCGGCACCGGCTCGTTGATCGGCCCGCGCGAGATGAAGCTGAAGGACATCATTCAGATGCTGAAGGATACCTATTGCCGCACCATCGGCACCGAATACATGTACATCACCGACGTACCGCAGAAGCGCTGGATCCAGGAGCGGCTCGAGGGATCGCGCGCAACGCCCGGCTACGACGCCGCCTACAAGCATCACATCATGGAACGGCTCACCGCGGCCGAGACGCTGGAAAAATATCTGAGCACGAAGTACGTGGGGCAAACGCGCTTTTCGCTGGAAGGGGGCGAGAACATGATCCCGATGCTGGACAACCTGCTGCAGCGCGCCGGCCCGGCCGGCGTGCAGGAGCTGGTGATCGGCATGGCGCACCGCGGCCGGCTCAACGTGCTGGTCAACACGCTCGGCAAAATGCCGAAGGATCTCTTCTCCGATTTCGAAGGCAAGCACGACACCGCGGTGCTGGCGGGAGACGTCAAGTATCACGAAGGCTTTTCATCCAATATCATGACGCCGGGCGGAGCGATTCACGTTACGGTCGCGTTCAATCCGTCGCATCTCGAGATCGTCAACCCCGTGGTGGAAGGTTCGGTGCGGGCGCGCCAGCACCGCCGACGGGACAAGACCGGCGACCAGGTTTTGCCGGTGCTGATTCACGGCGATGCCGCGTATTCGGGGCAGGGCGTGGTGATGGAGACGCTCAACCTTGCCCAGACGCGCGGCTACGGCACGGGCGGCACGGTGCACATCATCATCAACAACCAGATCGGCTTCACCACTTCGGATACGCGCGATACGCGCTCGACCCTGTACTGCAGCGACGTGTCAAAAATGCTGGAAGTGCCGATCTTTCACGTCAACGGCGACGATCCGGAAGCGGTATGCTACGTTACCGAGCTCGCGCTCGATTATCGGAAGCAGTTCCACAAGGACGTGGTGGTCGATCTCGTTTGCTACCGGCGGCTCGGCCACAACGAGCAGGACGAACCGATGGTCACTCAGCCGCTGATGTACAAGAAAATCCACGCTCATCCGACTACGCGCAAGGTCTACGCCGACCGGCTGGCGACGGAAGGCGTCATGACGGCGGCCGAGGCGGATGACATGGTTGCAACCTACCGCTCGGCGCTCGACCGCGGCTATCACACCAACAAGACCATACTGTCGAACTACAAACCGCCGTTCGAGGCGGACTGGAAGCCGTACATAGGCACCAGGTGGAACGAGAACGACGACACGCGACTGCCGCTTGAGCTGCTGCAGCGACTCGGCCGCAAGATCACCGAGGTGCCATCGAACTTCAAGCTGCACCCGCGCGTCGAGAAGATCATGGCCGAACGCCGGCTGATGGCGGAAGGCAAGCTTCCGCTCGACTGGGGCATGGCCGAGAATCTGGCTTATGCGACGTTGCTCAATGAAGGCTATTCGGTGCGGATTTCAGGGCAGGATGTTGGTCGCGGCACGTTTTTCCACCGCCACGCGGTGCTGCACGATCAGAACCGCGAGCGCTGGGATGCAGGCGCATACGTTCCGCTGCAAAACCTGTCATCGAACCAGGGCGATTTCGTCGTGATCGATTCGGTGCTCTCGGAGGAAGCGGTGGTCGGCTTCGAGTACGGCTATGCCACCTCGGGACCGAACGAGCTCGTGATCTGGGAAGCGCAGTACGGTGATTTCGCCAATGGGGCGCAAGTCGTGATCGATCAGTTCATCGCCTCGGGCGAGGTGAAGTGGGGCCGCCTGTGCGGCCTGACGCTATTCCTGCCGCACGGCTACGAGGGCGCCGGGCCGGAGCACTCCTCGGGGCGCATCGAGCGCTTTCTGCAGTTATGCGCCGACTACAACATCCAGGTGTGCGTGCCGGCGACGCCGGTGCAGATGTATTACCTGCTGCGACGCCAGATGGTCCGGCCCTACCGCAAGCCGCTGATCATTTTTTCGCCGAAGAGCCTGCTGCGTCACAAGGAATCGGTGTCGCCGATCGAGGAATTCGCGAACGACAAATTCAATCCGGTAAACGAGGATTGGGATGCGAGGGAGATCAACCCGGATAAGGTCCAGCGCGTGATTTTCTGCAGCGGAAAGGTGTTCTACGATTTGCGGGCGGCGCGCCGCGAGCGCGGGATCAAGGACCTGCCGCTGGTGCGCATCGCCCAGCTTTATCCGTTCCCCCACGACGACTTCCGCGCGCAGATCGAGCGCTACCAAAGCGCGACCGAGATCGTCTGGTGCCAGGAAGAACCGCGCAACCAGGGCGCGTGGCGCCATATCCAGCATTACCTGCTGCGGCATCTGCTGCCGCATCAGAAGCTGTTCTACGCCGGGCGCGAATCGTCGGCATCGCCGGCGGCCGGTTACAAATCATTGCACGACCAGCAGCAGAAAGCACTGGTGGATCAGGCGCTCACCGGGTCCGGCGGCACCGGG
>MERI01000119.1 GCA_001772005.1 Betaproteobacteria bacterium RIFCSPLOWO2_12_FULL_62_58
TACCGTGTCACCAGGGGCGGGAAGCCGACGCACAAGCACGTCATGCAATCGTTCCGGCTTCTGCAGCGTTACCGGATTCCCTGCGACATCCTGTGCGTCGTCCATCGCGAGAACGTGCGCCACCCTGCGGCCGTCTACCGGTTCGTCAAGGAAATGGGCGCCGATTACCTGCAATTCCTTCCGCTGGTAGCGCGGCAGGACGACCACGGTGTCCGTGCGGAAACGGTCCCGGCGGAAGCGTACGGCGCTTTCCTCTGCACGGTCTTCCACGAATGGGTCAGGCACGATGTGGGCCGCATCGGTATCCAGAACTTCGACGAGGCGATGAGACCGTTTCTCGGCATGGATCACGCGCTGTGCCTCTTCAGGCAGACGTGCGGCGATGTCGTGGTCGTCGAGCATAACGGGGATTTCTATTCCTGCGACCATTTTGTCGACCGCGCGCATCGCCTGGGAAATATCCGCGACACGCCACTCGCTGAAATGCTGGAGAGCACGGCACAGCGCGAGTTCGGGCGCAGGAAGTGGGACTCGTTACCGCGTTACTGCCGCGAGTGCGAAGTGCTCGCCCTCTGTAACGGCGGATGTCCCAAGGACCGTTTCGCCCGGACGCCGGAAGGCGAGGACGGGCTGAACTATCTGTATGCGGGATTCAAGCAGTTTTTCATCCACACGCGGCCCTACCTGCGGAGGCTTGCATCGTTCAGGCGGTCCGGAAGGCCCGCGGAAGAGTTCATGCGTGAGGTGCGCTCGGAGGACGCTCAAGTTTCCCGCGAAGCAGGCCGCAACGACCCGTGCCCGTGCGGCAGCGGGAAAAAATACAAAAAGTGCTGTCTTGGGAAATCGCTCTCCTGAGGGCGCGTAACGAAATGGCCGTTCACCCCCTTCGACGAAGCTCAGGACAGGCTTCGACGGGCCCAGGGCGAACGGACGGTTGGATATCGTAAGCGATTTTCAGACTCAGGACACCAGCTTCCGCAGCTTAAGCCTCTACCCGCTCCGGCAGGAAAATCTGCAATAGATCGTTCAAGAACAGCTGCCCCAGCGGCGTCGGTGCGATGCGCCGATGGTCACGGGTGATCAGGCCGCGCCGTTCGGCCTCGTCAAGCTCTTTCAGCACCGCGTTAAGAGACACTCCCGCCCGTTCCGCAAACAGATTCACCTCGAAGCCCTCAGTAAGCCGCAGAGCATTCATCATGAACTCAAACCCGACCTCGCGCGCACTCACTTCCTGCTCCTGCTGGATGCCGCTGCCTCCCGCTGCCGACGCCATGTATTGCTTCGGCTGCCTGTAGCGCATCTGCCGCACGATCCTGTCGGCGAAGGAGAGCTTGCTGTGCGCGCCGGCGCCGATGCCGAGGTAGTCGCCGAAGGTCCAGTAATTGAGGTTGTGACGGCATACGGAAGAGAGGCGAGAGGAGAGAGGAGAGAGGAGAAAGCCGCTTCGCGGGTCCCTATCGGAGGGGCTGTCGCTCCGTTTCGCAAATGCGGACACCTCGTAGTGCAGGTAGCCGTGCCTGCTGAGCAGTTCTTCGATCGCGGCCTGCATCGCGGCGGTGGCATCATCGTCGGGCAGCTTGGGCGGGTAGCGATAAAAATATGTGTTGGGCTCGATGGTCAGGTGGTAGGCTGAAAGATGCGCGGGGTCGAACGCCAGTGCCGCTTCGATGTCAGATAGGGCCTCCTCGACGGCCTGCTCCGGTAATCCATACATGAGATCGAGGTTCACGTTATCGAAATTGCTTGTGGCAATTTCGATCGCGCGACGGGCTTCAACGTCGTCGTGGATGCGGCCGAGCGCCTTGAGATGTCGGGAGTTGAAGCTCTGGATGCCGATCGAAAGCCGATTCACCCCTGCCGCGCGGAATGCCTTGAACTTCTCCGCCTCGAACGTGCCGGGATTGGCTTCGAGCGTAATCTCGGCGTCGCTTGCCAGCGGCAGCCGCGCGCGCACTGCGGAAAGGATCGCGTCGATGCTCTGCGGCGAAAACAAGCTCGGCGTGCCGCCGCCGAAAAACACGCTGTAGACCTTGCGCCCCCAGACCGGCGGCAGCGCCTGTTCGAGATCAGCGATGAGCGCCGCGACGTAGTCCTGCTCCGGCAGCGCGCCGCGCGCTTCATGCGAATTGAAATCGCAGTACGGACATTTTCGCGCGCACCAAGGAATATGAATGTATAAAGACAGCGGTGGCAGCGCGCGAAAATGTAATGGTGGGTGATAAGTCATGAATGATGATTCAAGGCCCACGGCGTCTTTTCGCGGCTCATTTCACGGTCATCATGCCGCATTTCCCATTACGCGCAGTTGCGCAACGAGCTGCGCAAGTGCGCGTCCGCGGTGGCTCACCGCATTTTTCTCCTCGGGCGGGAGTTCGGCGGCGGTGCGGCCGAACTCGGGCAAATAGAAATAGGGATCGTAACCGAAGCCGTTGGTTCCGCGCGGGGTGTCGATCACCTCGCCATGCCAGCGGCCCTCGGCAATAACGGGTTCGGGGTCGCCGGCGTGCCGCGTGAGCACGATCACGCAGTAGTAGTGCGCGCGGCGGTCGGCTTGCCCGTCGAGCAGGGTGATCAGCTTCTCGTTGTTGCGCCGGTCCTGATCTTCCCGTCCACCGGGAAAGCCAACAGGCGGGCCGCCGGCGAAGCGCGCCGAGTGCACCCCCGGCTCCCCGCCCAGGGCCGCGGCGCAGATGCCCGAATCGTCGGCTAACGCCGGCATGCCGGAAAGCCGGCTCGCATGCCGCGCCTTGGCAAGGGCGTTCTCGACGAAAGTCGCGTGCGGCTCGTCGGCCGCGGCGATCCCGAGCCGCGATTGGGGAACGATCTCGATGCCGAGCGGCGCGAGCATCTGCTGGAACTCGCGCAGCTTGCCGGGATTGCTCGATGCAATGACGATTTTTTTCACGGGGAAGGCTTAAGGTTTTTCCAGCGCCGCTTTCTGGGCGGCGATGAGCTCCCGGATGCCCTTTTCCGCGAGATCGAGCATCGCGTTCATCTCGGCGCGCGAGAACGGCGCGCCCTCCGCGGTGCCCTGGACCTCGACCAGCCCTCCGCTGCCGGTCATCACCACGTTCATGTCGGTGTCGCACTGCGAGTCCTCGACATAGTTGAGATCGAGCAGCGGCGTGTCCGCGTGGACCCCGACCGACACCGCGGCGACGAAGTCGTGGATCGGCGATTCGGCAAGCGCACGCCGATCCCGCAGATTCGTTATCGCGTCGTGGAGCGCGACGAAGGCGCCGGTAATGCTCGCGGTGCGCGTGCCGCCGTCGGCCTGAATCACGTCGCAATCGAGATGGATGGTGCGCTCGCCCAGCTGGTCCAGGTTCACCACCGCGCGCAGCGCGCGGCCGATCAGGCGCTGGATTTCCTGGGTGCGTCCCGACTGCTTGCCGCGCGCCGCTTCGCGGTCCGTGCGCGTGCCGGTCGCGCGCGGCAGCATGCCGTACTCCGCCGTCACCCAGCCTTGCGTCGTGCCCCTGAGATGCGGCGGCTGCTTGTCGAGCACGCTCGCCGTGCAGATCACCCTGGTGTCGCCAAATTCGATCAGCACCGACCCTTCCGCGTGGAGCGTGTAGCCGCGCGTGATGCGCACTTCGCGCAGCTGGTCGGGTCGTCTTCCGCCGGGTCGCATGGTTTTCCTCAACTGTGTTATCTTTCCACGGTCGCCATTGTGGTGAGTTGCCGTAGTGGTGTAAAGCACGCGAATGGTGAAACGTGAAATGTGAAGCATGAGTCCCCTCACCCCACCCGCCCCCCGCGCGAGCTGCGCGGGCTCTCCCCCGGCGACGGCGGAGAGGGTTCATTTCACTTTTCACGTTTCACTTTTCACTGAGATGTTGCCATGATTTACAGCATGACCGGCTACGCGGCAGCGGCGAAGGAACTCGCCTATGGCGCGCTCAATGTCGAACTGCGGTCAGTCAATCACCGCTATCTCGACATCCAGTTCCGGCTGCCCGACGATCTGCGCTCGATCGAGGTCCAACTGCGCGAATTGTTGGCGGCAAAGCTCACCCGCGGCAAGGTCGAATGCCGGGTGACGTTCGCTGCGGCGGCGGGCGCACAACAGTTGCCGGGGCTGAACGAAGCGCTGCTGCAGCAACTGATCGCGCTCGACACTCGGATACGCGTGATTTTTCCAGCGGCTGCCGATCTGGGCGTATCCGACATCCTGCGCTGGCCCGGCATGCTGGGTACCGAGGCGCTGCCGGTCGAGGAGCTGCAAACGGCGTGCCGCGATCTCGTGCAGCGCGCGCTCGACGAATTCACCGCCTCTCGCGCCCGCGAAGGCGGGAAGCTGAAATCGATGCTGCTGGAACGCGCCGCGACAATGGAACTTCGCGTTGCCGAAGTCGCGCCGCGCATGCCGCAGGCGCTCGCCGCGTTCCAGGAAAAGCTGACGGCCCGGCTCAGGGAGGCGATGGGCACCGGCGACGACGAGCGCATCCGGCAGGAGATCACGCTGTTCGCGAACAAGGTCGATGTCGATGAGGAGTTGAGCCGGCTCACGACGCACATCGCGGAACTCCGGCGCATTCTCGAAAAAGGCGGCGCGGTCGGAAAGCGACTGGATTTCCTGATGCAGGAACTGAACCGGGAAGCCAATACGCTGGGCTCGAAGTCGGTCGACATCGCCGTCACCCAGGTGTCGATGGAGTTGAAGGTCCTCATCGAGCAGATGCGGGAACAAATCCAGAATATTGAGTAGGATTCAGGATCAAGGATCAAGGATCAAGGATCAAGGATCAAGGATCAAGGATCAAGGATCAAGGATTCAGGGAAAACAATACATCCGAAGTTCGCGGTGAGGGCTCCGACAAGTGAAGTATTCCGATCTGCAGGTTTGGCAAAAGGCGATTGATCTTGTAGTAGAAGTCTATTCGCTGGCAAAGGACTTGCCGCAAGAGGAAAAGTTCGCGTTGACGTCTCAGATGCGAAGAGCTGCAGTATCCATCCCAGCCAACATAGCTGAGGGCCACGGACGAAAAGCGACCAACGCTTTCCTGAATCACCTATCGATCGCCAACGGCTCATTGGTGGAGCTCGAGACACTCATCGAAATCGCGCGGCGCTTGGGCTATCTCGATGGACAACGGGCGAATCACGTGCGGGACACTACCGCAGAGATCGGAAGAATGCTCAATGGCCTCAAGGGCTCTTTGAATCCGCGATCCCCTTCCTCACGTACTTCCTGAATCCTTGATCCTGAATCCTTGATCCTAATGTCTGGCGCCCTATTCATCGTCAGCGCCCCTTCCGGCGGAGGCAAGACCAGTCTCGTCAAGGCGCTGCTCGAGGCCGAGCACGAAGTCAAGCTGTCGGTCTCCTACACCACCCGGCCTGCGCGGCCAGGCGAGATGAACGGCCGCGATTATCATTTTGTCGCGCCCGCCGAATTCGAGCGCATGCTGGAAGCGGGCGAGTTCCTGGAAAACGCCGTGATCTACGGCAACCGCTACGGCACTTCCCGGAAGTGGATAGCCGAACAACTCAGGGACGGCTGCGACATCCTGCTCGAGATCGATTGGCAGGGCGCACAGCAGGTGCGCAAGCTGATGGCCGGGAACGTAAGCGTATTCATCCTGCCGCCGTCGCTCGAAGTGCTGGAGCAGCGGCTCAAGGGCCGCAGCCAGGACAGCCCCGAGGCCGTCGCACGGCGGCTCGCCGCGGCACGCCGGGAGATCGGCCACGTCGGCGAGTTCGACTATGTTATTATCAACGAGGACTTTAACCGGGCGGCGCAGGATCTCATCAGTATTATCCGGGCCGAACGGCTCAAACTTTCCCGCCAGCTCGCCCGTCACGCGGATTTGATTAACCGGTTGAAATAACTGAGGTAACTGGATATGGCGCGCATTACCGTCGATGATTGTCTGAAGCATATTCCGAACCGCTTCGAGATGTCGCTTGCCGCGACGTTCCGTGCGCGGCAGCTCGCCAACGGCGCGCAGTCGATGCTCGAGCCCAATCGCGATAAGGCGACTGTGATCGCGCTGCGCGAACTCGCCGCCGGGAAATATGGCGCGGACATTCTGAACAAGGGGCAGACGTGACAAGCAACGATGAACGCGGAATGATGAATGCGGAACACCCGGGTTTTCCGTTCATCGTTCATCGTTCATCGTTCATCGCTCCATAAATGGGTGACGCTGCGACGCTATTCAAGGAATGGTCCGGTTATCTGAAACCGGAGGACGTTTCGCAGGTCGAAGCGGCCTACCATTTCAGCGAAGCGGCGCACGAAGGGCAATTTCGCCAGTCGGGCGAGCCGTACATCACCCATCCGCTCGCGGTCGCCAACATCCTGGCGCAGTGGCATCTCGACCCGCAGGCGCTGACCGCCGCGCTGCTCCACGACGTGATGGAGGACACCGCGGTCACCAAGACCGAGATCTCCAGGAATTTCGGCAAGCCGGTCGCCGAACTCGTCGACGGCCTGTCCAAGCTGGATAAGATCGAATTCGAGACGCACGAAAAGGCACAGGCCGAAAACTTCCGAAAAATGCTGCTCGCGATGGCGCGCGACGTGCGCGTCATCCTGATCAAGCTCGCCGACCGGCTGCACAACATGCGCACGCTCGAAGGCGTCGAACCGCGCAAGCGCAGCCGCATCGCGCGCGAAACGCTCGACATTTACGCGCCGATCGCCAACCGCCTGGGGCTGAACAGCATCTACCAGGAGCTCGAGGACCTCTCCTTCAAGCATCTCTATCCCGACCGCTACCGCGTGCTCGCCAAGGCGGTAAAGGCCGCACGCGGCAACCGCCGCGAGGTCGTCGGCAAGATGCTGGAGTCGATCAAGCGCCGGCTCAGGGACAACAAGGTCGAGGCGCAGGTTCACGGGCGCGAGAAGCATCTTTTTTCGATCTACCGCAAGATGCGCGACAAGCACCTTTCGTTCGCCCAGGTGCTCGACGTGTTCGGCTTTCGCATCATCGTCAAGGACGCGCACGCATGCTACATCGCGCTGGGCGCCCTGCACGGTCTCTACAAGCCGATCCCCGGCAAGTTCAAGGACTACATCGCCATTCCCAAGACGAACGGATATCAATCGCTGCACACCACGCTGTTCGGACCGTTCGGCACGCCGATCGAGGCGCAGATCCGCACCACCGAAATGCATAAGATCGCGGAAGCGGGGGTTGCCTCACACTGGCTCTACAAAGGCTCCGATACCTCGCTTTCGGACCTGCAGAAGAAGACCCACCAGTGGCTGCAGAGTCTGCTCCAGATGCAGTCCGAGTCGGGCGACTCAGTCGAATTTCTGGAGCACCTCAAGGTCGATCTCTTCCCTGACGAAGTCTACGTGTTTACGCCCAAGGGTCAGATCATGGCGCTGCCGCGGGGGGCCACCGCGGTCGATTTCGCCTATGCCGTGCACACTCACATCGGCAATCGCTGTGTGGCGGTCAAGATCAACCAGGAGCTGATGCCGCTGCGAACCGAGTTGAAAAACGGCGATCGCGTCGAAATCATCACCGCCGCGCACGCCAAGCCCAATCCGCTGTGGCTCAACTTCGTGGTCACCGGCAAGGCGCGCTCGCGCATCCGGCATTTCCTGAAAACCATGCACTTCCAGGAATCGGTGCAGCTGGGCGAGCGGCTGCTCAATCAGGCGCTTGCCAACTTCAAGTTGAGTCTGGCCGACATCAAGGAGATGCAATGGGACAAGCTCCTGCGCGACTCCGGCGCCAAGTCGCGCCAGGACATCCTCGGCGACATCGGCCTCGGCAAGCGCCTGGGCGCCGTCGTCGCCCGCCAGCTGCTGTCGCTCGGCGAGTCGCAACCGTACGAGAACAAGGCGCCGGGATCGGTCGTGATCCACGGCTCGGAAGGCATGGCGGTGCAGTTTGCCAGATGCTGCAAGCCGATTCCCGGCGATCCCATCATCGGCATGATCAGCAAGGGCCAGGGCATGGTGATCCACACGCACGACTGCCCGGTCATCGCCAAGACGCGCACCGACCCCGAGCGTCAGCTCGACGTCGCATGGGACCCGGAAACCAGGAAGCTGTTCGAGGTCAGCATCAAAATGGTGGTGGCGAACCAGCGCGGCGTGCTGGCCCAGGTCGCTGCCGAAATCGCCGAGGCCGGTTCCAACATCCAGAACGTCGCCGTCAGTCCGGAGGACGGCGGCGCTTACACCGACATGCACTTCACGCTGCAGGTATCAAACCGCCTGCACCTCGCCCGCATCATGCGGGCGTTGCGCCGCATTCCCGAAGTCGTCCGCATCAACCGCGTCAAGGGCTGAACAAGAACTTCACCGCAAAAACGCCGTCCCTCATCCCTGACCCTTCTCCCGAGGGGAGAAGGGAAGCTCGAGCCTCCCCTCTCCCTTTGGGAGAGGGGTCGGGGGCGAGGGTTGCGCGCAAAGGTAGCGCAAGGACTGCGTTCTGGCTTCCGTGGGCCGTGCTCTGCGATCTCTTTGCGGCCTCTGCGCCTCTGCGGTTAGAGCTCTGCCTACCGCCGCTGACACACGCTGTGGCCGTCGTTCCAGCCCATCGTGTAGTCACCGTCGCTGCGGTAGCGCCGCTCGTCACGGCGCAACGACGAGCGCGCGCTGTCGCAACCGTCGGTGTAGCCCTGCCTGAACGCTGCGCTATACCC
This sequence comes from Betaproteobacteria bacterium RIFCSPLOWO2_12_FULL_62_58, assembly GCA_001772005.1. Classification (GTDB taxonomy): domain Bacteria; phylum Pseudomonadota; class Gammaproteobacteria; order Burkholderiales; family SG8-41; genus DSOT01. The sequence continues at coordinate 8,614 of MERI01000119.1, forward strand.
TGACAGGTTGACCCGCGGCTGTGACGGCGATGATGATGGTGATGACGGCGATGACGGCCGCGTCGCGCAGCCGGCGCCGAACAAAGATAAAGCCAGCAACGACGCGATGGCTGCCCGCATGAGCTTCATGCATTGCCGCCGGCGCCGGCCGGAACGATAAGCGGCGGCCTAATGACTGTTCGCATAAGCCTCGCGTGATATGCGTTGCGGGTGATGTTAGGCGGTCTGCGGCGTGAGCAACACCGGGCTTTCTCGGCCGTCCCCCGCGCCGAAGCCGACCCGCTTCACTTCTTTGCCCAGCCGGTCCCGGCAGACCAGTTCGCCGGTGTCAAAATCATACTCGGGATGCCGGGGGTCGCCCCACTGCTCGAGAACATACATATAGAACGGAACGAAGAAGCCCCGCCGCGGATGGTCGCGATTGAGCGCGAACACATACTCCGGCTCGTGCTTGACCTCGAAGCCGCTGTGACAATACTGGACCCACACATGGTCGCCCAGCACGACCACTTTCCAGAACGGCTGCTGGTCGTAGAACTTCAGCGTGACTTTCTTGCCCATCGTGCGCAGCGAGGCGAGATAGTCGATGCTCGCCCTCACCTCCCTGGAAAAGGAGTGAAGAGTGATTTCCTGGGGCAACGAATTGACCCGCGCTTCGGCGCTGCGGGCGTATGGGTTGAGCAGCATCACGCGTATCTCATAAGCCGTCTTGAGCGGATCCCGCAGCAAACTTGTTTCGTCCGCAAAGGTGTCGAAACCGGTCAACGTGAATATGAACGCATCGCGCGCCGCCGGCAGCCGCTTCACCAGTCTGCGCTCGCGCCAGCGGGCAAGCCAATTATTCTGCTGGCGGGCGTATGCCAGCGCCGCAAGATCCGCGGCCCGGACCTTCTGACGATCCTGCCATGCGAGGTGCGAGATATTGAACAGAAGAACCAGCGCCGCCGCCAGCCCGACTTCGGTCGCGATCAGCAGGTTGGCGTCGTGCGCCACTCTCGGCCACCACTCGTAGAGGATGTACTGCGCGGCCGCCGGCAACGAGAAGGCGATAGCGATCGCCAACACGGTGATGCACATGTGCAGCAACACCTGGCGTACGCCGATGAGCCAGCGCTGGTCGCGTTGCATCGGAAAAAGCGGGTTCACTTCGGAAAGGTCTCCATCAGGAAATAACCGCGGCCGGAGGCACTCATTCGTGCCCTGGCCCGGGAGTGGTGGGCAAGAATGGCCACCCGTCTACCACCCGCACCGCTTCAAATGTGCCAGACCCTGAGGGTGGTAACGCCCTCGGCATCCCCATTGAATTCCCACACCACCATGGCCGCGACTTCCGTTTTCACCCGGCCCAGCAAGGATCTGTTCTTGCTGTACCAGACGGTGGTGAAGGCGGTTTCCTGTGGCTGCAAATCGATCAGTCCTAATCCACCGGCGCGGAGTTTCAGCATTGCTTTTACGTAGTTGTTGCTCCCTTCAAAATTCCACTCCGCCACAGGCAGCCTGGCCATGATTTTTTGCATGATCCTCATCTTTTTTTCGACAGGGAAAGTATTCATGTGACCCCTGTCTCGATCAGTGATGGCCGTTACTATTTTCTGCTTTCTCGGCCAGCCGCCAGGCATGGGGATCATTCTTCGATAGTCGAATTGCGTGCCGCTGCTGCCTCTCATCTGGTTTCCCTTATCAAGGTTTGCTCAGGCCCCTGCCTTGACCTTGGACGTTTACCCCACCGCGCGCCGTAATCGCTGCGCCGCTGCCGGTGACGATGCCGGCGCCGCCGGCCCGGACACCCGCTTGCGCGTTGGCGTTCGCCCCCGCGCCGACGCCATTGCCGCCGGCGTTGACGATGCCGCTCGTGTCGCTGCTGAATGCCCCGCGCGTCTGCGCATTCGGTGACCTGTGTTGCGCGGCGGTCGTATTCGTCGTCGTCTGAGTCTGCGTTTGGCTACCCGATCCTGCCGCCACACCGCTCACGGTGCTCGCGGTGACCTGTTGGTTCGCGCTCTTCAGTCCGCTCACCACGCGGCCCAGGTTCATCCCCTGCGATCTCGCGATGTTCCCCCAGCCCATGCCGTCCGCGCGCTGCGTGAGTATGCCTTTCAGCGTAATGGTCTGCGCCGTGGCGCCGCTGCCGGTCGTAATCGTGCCTCCCGTCAGCGCCGCCTGGATCTCCTGCGGCGTAGGATCGGTGATGCCGTAGTTCGCGAGTTGCTGCTTGGCGAGGGCGAGACTGATGAATACGTTGCCGTAACCCATGGGGCGGGTCGGTGGATCCAAGGTAAACGCGGTCGTGGTGGTGGTGCCCCCCGTCGTGGACGTAGAAGTCAGCGTGACCGGTGTACCGCTGCGCAGCCCGGTGACCAGGCTTTGCGCGTTGGCTTCGGACCCGGCGAAACCACTGAACTGCGTGACCAGCCTGCCCTGCACTCTGGCAGAGCCTTGCGAGGTCGCCAGCGTGTCCATGCGCCTGGTCTCGGACCGCAACGTCGCCGCGTCGTCGGCTGATGCAGTCGTCGCCATGGAA
>MERI01000120.1 GCA_001772005.1 Betaproteobacteria bacterium RIFCSPLOWO2_12_FULL_62_58
CAAGCTGTATCCGGCGCGCTTCGCCGCCTGGGTTGCGGCCGAGCACAACGGCCAGTGGGTGCGCGTGGATGTGCTCGATCCGCTGGGTTCCGGCGCCAATCCGGTCAATGCTCAGGGCATCATCGAAAAATTCCGCGGCATCAACCCGCAGCTGCCGGTGGACGCCATCGCCGATGCGGCGCTCAACATCGAACGCCATTCGGTGAAGCGGCTCCTCGCCCTGCTCGCGAGCGCGAAGGACAAGCAACTGCAAACAGCGTGACTGATGAATCGTGACTGATCAAGCGTGACTGATGAGGCGTGACCGGTGAATCGTGACTGGAGGGTTGCTCGTTCACCTGTTCACTTGTTCACTCGTTCACTTGATACCCTTCCGGAGGAGATCATGAGCAAACTTTTACGCTGCGGTACTGTTGCGCTCGCACTGCTGCTTGCAGGGGGCAGCGCGATTGCCCAGAAAAGCAGCTATCCGGACAAGTCAGTCCGCTTCATCGTGCCCTTCCCGCCGGGCGGCGGCACTGACATCATCGCGCGGGTGATGGCGCAGAAGCTGTCCGAAGCGTTTGGCCAGTCGGTGGTGGTGGACAACCGCCCCGGCGCCGGCGGCACCATAGGCGCGGAGATCGCCGCCAAGTCGACGCCCGATGGCTACACCATGATCATGGTTTCGGGCAGCTATGCCGTGAATGCCGGCCTCTACAAACTGCCATACGATCCGGTCAACGGCGTCGACACCGTGTCGCTCGTCGGCACCGGTCCGTTCATCGTGGCGCTCCACCCGTCGATGCCGCCCGGCAACGTCAAGCAACTCATCGCGCTCGCCAAGGCCAAGCCGGGAGCAATTAACTACGGCTCGACCGGAACCGGCGGCATCACCCACATGGCGACCGAGCTGTTCAGGCTGATGGCTAACATCAATATCGTGCACGTGCCGTACAAGGGCACGGGACCGGCGCTCAACGACCTCATCGGCGGACAGATCCAGTTGGTCTTCGGCGCCATGCTCGCTACGCTGCCGCACGTGAAATCCGGCAGGCTGAGAGGGATTGCGGTGACGGGTCCCAAGCGTTCGCAAGCAGCGCCCGAAATCCCGACCGTGTCCGAATCCGGACTGCCGGGCTACGAGGTGACGCTGTGGTACGGCGTATGGGGACCCAAAGGCCTGCCGAAAGATGTGATCGGCCGCTGGCACACTGAACTCGTCAAGGTCCTCCAATCTCCGGACCTGCGAGGGAAACTGGCAACCGACGGACTCGAGGCCGTCGGCAGCACGGCCGACGAATTCCGCGTCCACCTCACGCGCGAAGTCGCGAAATGGGCGAAGGTCATCAAGGATGCCAATGTCAGGATCGGCAACTGATTGTTGAGACAGGCGCTCATGTAAACTTACCGCCTGTTACTGATTTGCGGACGCGATGAGGCACGGATGAATTCGATCGAGCTCATGCTGGCAAAGTGGCGCGCAGAGCGCGTACCCCTGAACCCCGGGGCTGCAGCGCTGCAACTGGAATCTCTCGAGAGACTGCTGGGCATTCCGCTACCTGCCGACTTGCGCAGCTTCTACTCGGCGGCGAACGGAATGGAAGACTATCAACATGACTCCTGGATGGTGTCCATGTGGTCCACCGATAGAATCGTGCGCGAGCGCAACGTCCACGAGGACGAAGACGAATGGGGGCCATTTCGTGATGTCGCCTTCGCCGATGTCATATTCTCCGCCTGGCACTTCCGCTTCCGTATTCGCCATGAAGGTCGTGTGTGTGTGATTGCCGAGCTGACTCACGAGGAATTGCCCAGCCTCTTCGTGCTCTTCGACGTCCTCATGAAGCGGCCTGACAGCATAGGCCTCGTTGGGGGCCGCACTACGACCAAGTGATTGGTGATTCGTAGTTTTAGCGGGGCACTTCCCACAATCCATCCGTTTCGGCGACCCGCCCCTCCCGCCCGAGCTTGATCAGGTGCGCGTGCAGCGACCGTCGCGCCACCGGATGCAACCGCGGCGGCACGTCGTCGTAAACGATCGGTACCAGCTCCTCGACGGTCGCGGGGTTCTTCTTGCTGAACGCGTCGAGCACCTTCTGCTCGCGCTTCAGCCGATGCGCGATGAGACGGCGCGCTTCGTCGTGCGGCGTTTCGATGATGTGCCCATGTCCCGGCGCGAGCGCGGCGATATCGAGCGCCAGCAGCCGTTCGAGTGATTGCAAGTAAGCCTGCATGTCGCCATCGGGAGGCGAGATCACGACCGTTGAGCCCTGCATGACGTGATCGCCCGTGAACAGCAGCTTCTGCTCTTCCAGCAGGTAACACAGATGGTTCGATGCGTGCCCCGGCGTATGCACCGCACGCAACCGGAACGCGCCGCAATCGATAACGTCGCCGTCGCGCAGCGCGCGGTCCGGTGCGAATGTCGTGTCCTGCCGGCCATCGTCCGGCGTCGGGGCAAAGCCGAGCACCTGCGCGCCGGTTGCCGCCTTGAGCGCGCGGGCGCCCGGAGAATGGTCGCGATGCGTGTGCGTGCAGAGTATCCACTTGAGGCGGTTTCCGACGACCTTAAGCAACGCCGAGTGGTGCACGTCGCTCTCCGGCCCCGGATCGATCAGCGCCAGATCATCGCGTCCAATGATGTAGGCGTTGGTGCCGGGCCCGGTCATCATGCCGGGATTGGGCGCAGTGATCCGGCTAACCAGCTCGTTCAGTTGAATGAATTCGCCCGGGACTATCATTTTTCTATCGGCATTCATCGGCGTTAATCTGCGGCTACCAGTCGTTTTTCCGGTCTTGGGACGCTTCTAGCTTTCCCATTTTCCCCGGCCCTCGGCGGAAGCCGCTTCCTCATAGCCCGGATCGCCGGGCAGCAACCGCCGCCCGTCCTTCGCGATACGCGGCAGGATTGCGGGGACCTCTTGTTGGGCGCGCATCACCGCCATGAGTTCATCGACCGCTGCGAACCGCGCAAACAGCTCGAGCGTCCTCAGCGTCGGCGTGCGCAGATTGAACTTGCCACCGCCGCGCGCCTCGAGCGCGGTCCGCGGCCGCACCCAGACGTGACCGATGGTCTCGAGGTTGTCGTGCAGCGCGTCCTGCGCATCGGGCACCCGGGCGATGAAGAAACGCGTGTCGTAGCGGCGCGGCGCGCCGAGCGGCGTGATCCAGTGGCTGAAGTATACGAGCCGGTCGGCCGGGAGGCGTAGACTTTCCCGCGCCAGCAACGCTACGAATTCCTGTTCGCCGGCATTGAGCGCATGGCGGTGGACGCGGAAGCGCTCGATCCCCGCCGGCTCGCTCAGGGCTACCATGTCGCCGCGCGCATCGCACGCGAGCAATATTCCCGCTTCTTCGAACGACTCGCGGATCGCGGCGACCCAGTAGGCGAGCCCGCCGCGCTCCAACTTGAGGATGCTGCTTGCCGCTGGATCGTCGAGACCGACGCAGCGTGCACAGGCCTCCCGCGAGTAATCAGATTCGTCCAGCGCACCGCCCGGGAAGACGTGCGCGCCGGGCATGAACCCGGACTGGAAGTTCCGCTGCAGCATCAGCACCTCCAGCCCTCCGTCTGAATCACGAACGAGGGTGACGGTGGCGGCGGGAACGGGTGTCACTTCAACCATCTCTCTTAAAACCCTTGAAACATCATGTTGCGCAGATCGAGATAATCGACAGGATTTACAGGATGGACAGGACTAAACAACCCTCGGCTGTAAGCCAAGGAGTTTAATAGATGTCGGCTTGAAGCCGACTGCAAAGTATCCCTGACTGTCATTCCCGAGAAAGCGGGAATCTAATTTCAGCGCATCACAAATTGGATGCCCGCCTCCGCGGGCATGACAACTTGCTTTACCGTTGTTGCCGGAAACCCTGCTCATGGTCGCTTCGCCCAAATTTCGCAAAACTTTATTTCGCCTGAAGCCTGCCCTCGTGAAAACGGGGGCGAGGGATTTCAACCATCCCGGATGGGGACATTAAAGACATCATGTAAATCCTGTTAATCCTGTCTATTTTCTGTCGGTGAGCAGCTTGATCAGGCTGGAAGTATCGAGCCGGCCGCCGCCCCTGCTCTGCAACTTGGCGTAGAACTGGTCGATCAATGCGGTCATCGGGAGATCGGCGCCGTTGGCACGCGCTTCCTCCATGGCAATGCGCAAATCCTTGCGCATCAGGTCCACCGCGAAACCAAAGTCGAACTTGCCGTCGACCATGGTGCGACCGCGATTCTCCATTTGCCAGGACGTCGCCGCACCCTTGCTGATCACGTCGAGCACGCGCTTCGCGTCCAGCCCCGCGCGCAGCGTGAAAGCAAGGCCTTCCGCGAGTCCCTGGATCACGCCGGCCACGCAGATCTGATTGATCATTTTGGTCTTCTGTCCCGAGCCCGCGGGACCCATCAGCGTCACGGCCCGGCCGTAATGCATCATTGCCGGTTTCGCGATGTCGAATGCCGGTCGATCGCCGCCGACCATGATGGTGAGCATCCCCTGCTCGGCGCCGGATTGCCCGCCCGAAACCGGCGCATCCAGAAAATGCAGTCCCCGCGCCCGTGCCGCTTCGTAGAGTTCGACCGCCACCCCAGCCGAGGCCGTCGTGTGATCGACCAACACCGCACCCGCCTGCATGCCGGCGAAAGCGCCTTTGTCACCCAGCGTCACCTGGCGCAGGTCATCGTCGTTGCCGACGCACGACAACACCACCGCCGCGCCCTGCGCGGCCTCGCGGGGGCTCGGCGCAGCCCTGCCGCCGTATTTCGCCACCCAGGCATCGGCCTTGGCGCGCGTGCGGTTGAACACCGTGACCTCATGCCCCGCCCGCGCGAGATGCCCTGCCATGGGGCCACCCATCGTTCCCAGCCCGATAAACGCAAGTTTCATGGTCTCCTACGCGCCACGTTGCCGTTCATCATTCCTCATTCATCATTCCACATTTCGTTGTCCTTGGCGTCCTTCGCGTTTCCGCTTTGTTATTACGTGCCGTATCGCACCGGTGATTTCGCAGCCTTCAGCGCCGCGAGCGCGCTGTAGCACGCAAGCCAGGCGGTCTTCGGATTTTCCGGCGCCGGTATGTTCTCGAGCTTGATGCTGATATTGCCGATCTTGCCCTTGATCTCGATGAAGTGCGTGTTGTACTTGAGCGCCGGGTCGGCAACGACCTTAAGCCGCGTCTTGTCGAAGCCGATGCCCGCCATCGACAATACCGCCGCAATGTTCACGTTTGCCGGAAAATGCGGCACGCCCTCGCGCGCGGAACCATCGAACAACACGCGCGGCTCGTTGAGATGGTCGAGATCAACGTCGAGTTTCTCGACGTAAGCAATGCCCTTCCACGCCGCAGGCGGTTTAGTGACCGCAATTGTAACTTCATCGACTCCGGCGATGCACGCGGCTTTCAGCGCGTCGAGTCCGCCGATGCCGCCGGATGGAACGTAAAGCAGCGCGCCGCTCTTTACCGCTGCACGCTCCAGTTTTTCGCGCAGCGTATCGTCGCACAGCGCGCCGCCGGAAAGGACGATCACTGCAACGCCTTTGGCGAGCAGCGGCTCGGCGTAGTCGCGAACGGCCTCGTGCGAAGCCGCCTCCACCACTACATCAGGTTTCTTCGCCAGCAAACCCTTGACTTCGGTGACGAACGGGATTCCATATTCCTTCGCCAGCGGCTTACTGCGCGAACGTTCGCTCCGGCCGACGATGGCGACGACCCGCGCAGCGCCCAGATCGCCGCGCCGGATGTGCTCCAGGAACAGGCGCGCGATGGTGCCGCCGCCTATGATGC
>MERI01000121.1 GCA_001772005.1 Betaproteobacteria bacterium RIFCSPLOWO2_12_FULL_62_58
GCCGCCTCGCCTATCGGGCTACTGTTGTCTCGGCAGATGCTCGGGCTGGCAGGGACGCACTCGCCCCTCTTGACAAATGAAGCCATATCAACGTCCCGCATAACCCGCCTGCGGAGGCGGCGCGAAGCGACGCTGGAGCAGGTCGGCGTTGATGCGGTAGTTAGCCGTCATGGTGCATCGAGAGATTGCTTTTGCCAATGTTGATGTCCTTCGCAAGGGTTTGAAGATTCTCTATCACTGTCTCGCCGCCCTTGTCCCATGGGACGATACCCTCCCTGCTCGGAGTAGAAATCTAACGTCACGCATCACCAGCGGCGCTTCTCGATTCGCCAGCGCCGTCTGGTGCATGCGATGTTAGACGTGAACCCCACGGCTGCTAGATTATTGGCCGTAGCAACCCTTGCTTGAGCTTGGCTACATCCGCCAGGCGCTCTTCGAGTTCAGCCGCGCCAAGGAACCCCCGCCTGTACAGTTTGCGGACGAACTCCTCGGCGGTATCGTCCCCTTTGGACGAGTTGCAGGAGTGGCAAGCCGCAACCACGTTGCGATAGCTGTTCGTCCCGTTGGCTCTTTGTGGCTCCGCATGATCGAGCCCTGAGTCTTCATCGGTCAGTGTTCTGCGGCAGTAGAAGCAGCGTCCCTGCTCTCGTTCGAGAATCGCAGGCCGGTACTTGGTGTCTTTATAGAAGTCGATAGCTTCGATGTCCTGAACCTGTGGTGCGGTTTCATCCGGCACCGCACCTTGGATTTCCGTCGGCAAAAAGACCTTGATCCGAGTACCGGCCCAACCGGTGTTTGTCACATCGATAATCTTCTTGTCTTGAAGCGTACGCAGGCGATGTTTTACGGTGTTCTTGGAACAGTTCAGCACCTCAGCAAGCTGCGCCACAGAAATGAGGACGTCATGCTTCCCGACGAAACGCGAATGTCGAAGGAGATGGTAATAGAGCCGCGCTTCGCCAACGTCGAGCTTCAGACGCGGGACCACGTGATCTTCGATCTCAGTGAGGACTTGCCCAATGTCCATGCTGTTCACGTCTAACGTTCACGCCCACCGGCCCGCGGCTGCGATGCACGAGATAGGCGCGATGTTTCCCGCGCGTCCGCGTGGGGCGAAAAGTTAGGCATCACTGTACCTTCCCACAGCACTTCTTGTACTTCTTTCCACTCCCGCACGGACAAAGAGCGTTTCGGCCAATTTTCTTAGGGGTAGTAGTGGGCTTTGGCGGCGGTTGAGCTGCCTTTTCGGTTTCAATGAATACCTGGTTGATGGTCTGAGTAACGGTTATGTTTGTAGACTCTTTTTTACCGTCACCGCTTTGACCGACAAGCGCAATTACAGCGACGATTAATGCGAGAAAGGCATACAGCTCTTCACGTGTGCGCGGGAGCAAATCAGCCAAGTCCGCAAGGGTTGGAATTTCGTTTCGGATTTTCTCTGCAACTTGCTCTGGTGTTTCCTTTCTTTCGCGAGCTTCCCGAATTATCTTGGCCAGACGAGAAAGTTCTTCAACTGTGCGGCGCGGCGCGGAAAGTATCTCTATAGTGTTTCCAATAAAATTGAAGACACCATCTGGGATGTGACCCATTCCGCCACAAACCGGACACGGGCCGGCACCAACATTTCCGAACGAAATGTTCGTAACGTTTTCCGCGACGACCCCAGATCGAAAGACTGCACCGCAGGTGTCGCAAAAGGCGGGTACGTCCACGTGCTCTCCCTGTGATGCCTAACGTCCGCGATGACGCGCACGAGCAGGCGCCAGCGGCGCTTGCCAAGTGTCGCCGTCGATCGCGTTGTTAGAGCGCATTCCTAGTCCTTGCCACCTTTAACGCTCTTAATGACGTAATCCAGTAGTGGGCGGCCAACGTCGTCACCCATGGCTCGGTAAAGCATGGAGACAAAGGCAAATGTCAGAGCAGCGTTTCCTCCGAAGATCCATTTGACCCCGACAAAGGTGCTGGAAACAAACTGAACCGCCCTGGTGCCTCTGAATTTCAGGCGCGTATCGTTGAAAATGCAGTCCTCAAATCTTTTTCCGTCAATCGTTACCGTTTCATCGCCAAAGCGCTTACCTTTGATCAATTCCAGTTCGCCTTGGGCTTCCGCGGGGAGATCACCGTCTGCCGGAAGCTCAACATTCATTGCCTTCAGAAAGTGACTTTCGTCGCGCCAATCGCTAGGCGCATAAAGCTTGTTGTGATGCTTTGTGACCAGTCTGTAGAATGCAACCAATACCAGCACGGGAAACAGCACAACGAAGATCAAAATCACCAGCCGCTCGTTCTCTGACATTGATGCACCCGACAGGCCAAACAACAGCACTGCCATGGCGTAAACGAGGACCAGAAAAAGAGCGATGATGCCCAGTGGATTTCGGGCGAGTGACCTTGCAGCGTTTGCGAAATCGGTTAGTGCCATCTTTGCGCTCTAACGTTCGCGTTGAAGGGCGCGCGGCTTTATGCGCGTCCCTTCGAACGCGCGGTTAGCCATCACGTTTCTCGATCCCACGGAGCGCACCTTCAGGTAGAGAAACATATAGAGCCGCAATTCGTTTTGGTTCGGCGATTCGATTGTCGATGATCAGATTTATGAGACCGAAGAGCGCAGAAACGATTTCGGGATTGTCGTCAACGAGAAGCTCTCCGGGGTGAACAGCGTTGTTCCCAGTGACTCGGACAACATCAAGCGCCTGCTGAATTTGAACAGGCAGGCCTTTCTTCACCAAGGAACCGATGTCCGCATTGATGTTCTCCCCGGTTTCTCCAAGATGTTTGCACAGTTTCTGGATTGCCAAGCGCAGTAATGCCGCCGCCCCGCGCGGCGACAGTTGGCAAATGTTCCGCGCTTCAAGATAGTCCGCCTTTACGTCCTCAGGCATATCCTCGTGCGGGAGAGGCGCATTAGCCATTCCAAATGGCCACAGCATGTATGAGTTGTTCTCGTTAACGAACCACACAACCCGCCCGCGACAGTGGGTGCAAGTAGCGATGTGTAGGTCATTGGCCTGGTAGCCATGGGCGCCACTGGAGAAGCGAACGTCTTCCTTGGCTTCTTTCCACCAGAAGCTGGCGTATACGTCGCAATGCGGGCACGTAAAAGCGGCTTTCTTAAACTCCGGCGGTTCGTATTTCATAAGGCCTTCATATGATGGCTAACGTTTTGGTGAACGGCAGGCCAGCGCTGGCCGTTTAGTTAGCACGGCGCTCGCGGCCTGTCCGTTCGACCTAGAGTTAGGTTGCGTACTTGCTCTAGCGCGCTGCGATTTCACCTCTGAATAAACGGCCATAACGCTGGTGCCTTACCAGTGATGAAGAAGAACCACATTGCAAGCACGATGCCAGCTAAGGCCGTAGCCATCATTAGCACCTGACGCGTAACTAGCTCTAATCTCTCACGGCGCCGAGCCGCTTCGACGCTGTCTCGGCCCACTTCGCGGATGATCCTCTTGAATCGTCCGGCCATAATGGTCAGAGTCATCGCCGCCAATGTTGCCGCTGCAATAGCAATAGCCAGCGCGGCGAACCGGTCTGCTTCCAATCTTTGCGGTTTTGCGTCCGCGGCCTTCATTTCTTCCGCACCACCCTTCTCCGCCTTGACCAGTAACAACTTGGTTGAAATGTCTTCGCGGCGTTTCGCGTCCAGAAATTCGTTTGCAAGAACCCGTGTCAAGACATCGTCAATAACGGTGTCGGGTGTTTCAAAATCCTGCTCTCTGATTCCGTACTGCCGGCGCACGCTATTGAGCACTGACTGAATTTTGTCCTTGCCCGGGACGACGCCTTCTCCAATGCTTCGCGCCACTGCCGTAAGAACATCGTTTCGCGCTGCCTTAATTCTTTCCTGATACTCGCGCGAGACCGAGCCAGCTGTGAGCCAGTATGTAATGACGCCAACGGCTATCGTAGCTATTACGCCGACGATTCCAATTAGGACATTAGTGTCTCTCCACCGAGACTTCTTCGTTTGTGGCAGTTCAGAGTTTTCGTTCACTGGTATTCCCCCTTTCCAGCACCTGCTCGTTGTTTCGTCTGCCGAATCAGCTCAGGCAACCTAACGTCCGCGTTGAAATGCGCGTGCGAGCGACGCTCGCGGCGCGCCATTTTCGAACGCGTGGTTAGAGCGCTTTCGCCAATGCATCACGCACCTCCGAGAAAAGATGCATCTTGCCCCGAAACGGAACGTGGTGATCCGAGACGTAGCAATACCTTCGGTCTTTCCGCTCCAGAAACAGCAGCACCTTCCATACGACATCCATCACCTTCAGGGCGTCGCGTCGGGTAACCTGCGTTGGTATTAGATGGAGACGTAAGTTTCGAGTCCGTCGCGTTCGGGGATCGATCGCGGCCTTGAACTTAGCGTCCTCCAAGTGAGGCAAGAGCGCGGCAGAACGCAGAGTCATCGGGCGCCAGATGAAATCTATTTCCCAAAGGTGGTTGTGGAAGATCGCGTCTCGAAGCACGAATACTTCTGTCACGGCCTTCTGCAACCGAAAGTCCGAGAACACTCGCTTGATGTAATTGGCGACCGTAAGTCTCTGACCAGGCGCAATGCGTCGATGGAAATACCGAAGTCGGGTGGCGTATGACTCAAGCGCCGCTACCATTAGCAAGATCACAGATACTGAGTAAATGTTGTCGAAATAGAGCGCGTTGACGGATCCCCGTTTGGTCACCCGCCACTTCAATGAGCGTTCAATGAGAACGGCAATTGGCTCAAAGTAACCCGATCCGATAATACTTACGATCTGTTCCGCTCGGATTGCCATTCCCCTTTAAGCGCTCTAACGTTCACGCCCACCGGCGCGGCTGCGATGGGTGAGAACGAAGCACGGCGCTTCCCCCGCGTCCGGGTGGGGCGTGGGGTTAGAAGGCGCTTCGCGCAACGGGCGGCGTCTAGATCGCTGATGCAAAATGCGGCCTGGGCGCGGCTCATACAGCTTTCGGGCGGTACCATGTGCCGGCCTCCACTCACCGCAGACACGGGGAGCGAAGGATGCTCAGATTTGCACTGATCAGGAAGTTGAACCTACCAACTTGGATCAGGCCACACGCAAGTGTAGGCTACCGTCCGTAGCGTTTCACCCATTCGTTCCAGTGATCCAGCGAGTGTGTTGAGTGGTCCAAAAGCTCGCTGTAGCTGGCCCTCCGAAGCGGCGGGCAGACGTGGTCTCCGAAGTTGTATATGGATGGATCTTTTGCCACGGACCTTGGGGTGCATACGTGTAGGTCTCCCAAACGGTACTCCGCTCCGCAGGAAAGGCATCGAGTTTGCATGAGAACCTCCTAGTCTAGGGCAATGCCGACGAAGAGCAGCACGACAGCAAGCATGACGATACCGGCGAGAATGTCCATGGCTATAACCTTTCGATCTGCTCGATACGAAGCTCGATTTGGCGATGGAGGAGGAAGATGTCCAGGCTGAGCACGGCGATGCCGACGACGGCAAAAGACAATAGTGTAGGAGTCGCAGTATCAGCTGCTGAAGCGAGCCCACCCGACCAAACTGATGTCCGTTACAACCATTATCCCCTGCCAGAACTGAGATAGACAAGCTGTTCTTTGAGGCGATCGAGCTCCGCCACGGTGCTCCGGACGCTATGGGTAATAAGTGTGGAGGATACATCAAAGCCGCAGGCGGCGCCTTTGCGCCTTCTAACGAGGCTGTAGAAAAACCCCAGCCTACCCGGAACAATTGCGCGTATCAAGGTTCGAAGAAGGGACATCGACAATTGAGGGATACGGCATGGC
>MERI01000122.1 GCA_001772005.1 Betaproteobacteria bacterium RIFCSPLOWO2_12_FULL_62_58
CCCAACCTCCTCGTCATGCATCCGACGCTGCCGGTGCGCAACGTGAAGCAGATGATCGCGCTCGCCAAGTCGCGCCCCGGTGAGCTCGCCTATGCGTCATCCGGCATCGGTACCGGGCCGCACCTTTCGATGGAGCTTTTCAACCACATGACCGGCATCAAACTCCAGCACGTGCCGTATAAGGGCACTGGCCCCGGGCTGATCGAACACGATGTCAGGTCACGTACAATTGCTGATGTCGACGCTGCTGCCGCCTTTGCCGCATCTGAAGACCGGCCGGTTGCGCGCGCTGGGCGTCACCAGCGCAAAGCGAGTCTCCAGCCTACCCGATGTTCCCACTGTGGCGGAAGGCGGCGTCGCAGGTTACGAGGGGGTCGGCTGGTACGGGATCGCCGCGCCCGCGGGCACGCCGCAGCCGGTCGTCGTGAAGCTGCAGACCGAAATTTCGGCAATCCTCCATGCGCCCGAGACGCGCGACAAGCTCGCGGCCGAAGGCGCCGAAGTCGTGGGCTCGAAACCCGAGGAATTCGGCGCGTTCCTCAAGTCTGAAATCGACAAGTGGGGCAAGGTCGTCAAAGCGCCACGGATCCCGATGCAGTAATCCAGGGAGCCTCTGATCAAGCGCCGCTTGTCATTACGAGCCCGCGAGGGTGTGGCAATCTCGGGAAACCGCAGCGCCGAAAAGTCGACTGCCTGCGCCAGATCATTGCCAGTAAGAGGCGATGCATCTGCACCGGCCGCTTCGAGGAAATCGATCACCCCGTCGGGCTAGGCGCGGCTGTTCGCTATGCCGCTTCCCGGTTTTCCCGCCGTCGCGGTAGGGCTGGTTTGACTCAACTCACCGCGATCTCTGCCCGCCGGCCCAGGACTGCGAGTGCGCGTTCGAGGGTTGGCACCCTAGTCGGATGCCGCGGATCGAGCATGCGCCGTGCCTCTTTCTCGTGCACATGCATGCGCCGCGCGAGTTCTGACTTTGACACCTGCTGCTCGCGCATTTCGGTGTAGACGGCTGCCTTCAACGCGGTGGTGATCGGGGTCGGAACCATGTGCTCGCCGCGTTTCGCACGCGACGGCGCAGGGATATTCAGGCCATCCTCGATCCGGCCCTCGATCGCCGCCTGCAGCGCTCCCTCGGCCTCGGACAGGGCCTCCTCGATCGAATTCCCCTGGGTGATCGTCTCCGGGATATCCCGGCAGCTCACCACGTAGCCGCCATCCTTGCGTTCCCGAGTGAGTTTCACGGGGTAGGTAAATTGCAACATCTTCTGCTCCTTAACGAATGTCCCGCTCGGTAAGCCCGAGCTGCTTGAGCATGGCGTGATAGGTCCCGGTCTTCAGTTCATCCTTTGGATTGCGCACCACCGTCCGCCGATCCCCAAGGATAAGCAGGCCGTGCGAGCCCTTGCCGCGATCGGGGCGCCACTCGCAGGCAATGCCTGCTGCCTTCGCGTGTTTCTGAATCTTGCGGATGAACTCGTTACCGCGCATCGGTCGCTGCCGCGCTCTTAGATGGATTATCGGACATCTGTGTCCGATATTCAAGGGTTATATTACGGCTCGTTCGCCGCCGCGACCGTGCATGCGCCAGGTCGCCTCCGGCTTTGGCCACACCCGCTTGATGCGAAAGTGAGTGATGTCCCGCCGGCGTTACGCCGCGAGCTCGACCGGTTCCGCTTTCGAGCGGCGCCGCTTCGCTGCCCGATTCGTTCGCGCCGGTTTTGCCGCCACGATGAACTGCAGCCCGGAAGCATCGGGAACGGCTGCGGGAACGTGTCCTTTGCTCATAGTCTCTAGTGTCGATCCTCAGTTCCCAAACGCCATCGCCAACCGGATCGCAAATCCCGAACAACCCCCGCGCCAGCCGGTCACGCCGCCTTCTTTATCCGCAGTTCAATCCTCAACCCGGCGCGCACGGCGATATTCAGCAGCGCATCAAGGCTGAACAGGCCGATCTTGCCCTTGAGCAGGGCGTTGAATCGCGGTGTAGTAAGTCCGAGTGTCTTGGCCATCGTCGCCTGTGTCGCGCCGCTTTTCTTGTAGTAATCCTCGATGCGCATCATCAGGTCGGCGCGCAGCTTGAGGTTCTCCGCTTCCTCCGGCGGAAACCCAATATCGTGGAAAACGTTGCCGCTTCCGCGTGTGATTTTCAGTCGTTCGCTCATGATTGCCTTCGTTCCCGTATCAGCGCCCTGAATCGCCTTCGGGCAAGTTCCATATCGGGCTTTGGCGTCTTGCTCGCCTTCTTCTGGAAGGCGTGAAGCACGTATATCGCTTCGGCAAACCGGGCAATGTAGATCACGCGAAAAGCGCCACCACCACGCACTCGGAATTCCTTCGCGCCAAGGCCCACTGACGGCATGGATTTCCAGTCGGCGGGGTCTTTCCCGGCCTGCACCCGTTCAAGCTGATACCCCGCTTCACGCCGGGGATCATCCGGAAAATCCCGCAGTCTTTCCCGGCTGTCGCCCAGCCATTTCACCTGCTTGAGAATCATGTTATCAGAACTGGTAATAACCGCAAGTTGGCGTGTTCGCCGATTTCCGGTCACGCGGTGTTGCCACGCAGTGGTTTCACTTCTGCCCCGGCCTTCCGCCTGTCGAGATAGTCGGCCCACTGCTGCATCATCTTACGCACCGTCGGGCTAGGCGCGGCAAAGTGTCATGCCGCCCTGCTCGCTCGTAGAGAACGAGGTAAGCCGGTATGCGCGTGCGTAACGCTGAGCCGCAGGCCCGTCGCGCTGAGAATCCTGGTCAAGCTCATGAGTTGCGGATTGCCACGTTTCGAAAGCGTGCGATAAAGTGTTTCACGACTCAAGCCCGCCCGCTCGGCAACCGCAGCGATACCGCCCTGTGCCTCTGCGACGTTGCGGAGGGCTTGCATCAGCGCCTTCGAATCACCCTCCTCAAGCACCGCTTCGACGTAGGCCACCGCGTTCCGCGGGTCTTTGAGCCACTCGAGAAGTTTCGGACGATGCGGCACGCTAGCCGGCGCCTTTGCCCCGCGTTTTTGTCCTTTGCTGGTAGTCATGCCAGTATCCTTTTGCTCGTTTGATGTCCGCCTGCTGCTTGCGCCTGGCGGTCACGCAGGGTGTCGAACCATCCCTGAAAAACGTCCGCGCCAGATGCGGTGGCGTAATGTCGAATGTCGGTCATATTGTAGCCCAAAAGCTACAGCACCGCCAGCGCAACGTCATTCCGCTCGGACAGTTGGCGGTTTCATTGTCGGGCGGGGAAACCTACGCTGAACTTACTTGGACGCCGTTAGAAGCCGCTCGACGTAACGCGCCAGCAAGTCGACCTCGAGATTGACCCGGTCGCCTGCCCGTAAGTCCTGCAGGCCCGTTGCCCGCAGCGTGTGCGGAATCACGTTGACCGAGAACTCCGCGCCATTCACCTCGTTCACCGTCAGGCTCACGCCGTTGACCGCAATCGAGCCCTTGCGCGCGATGTATTTCGCCAAGCCGGCAGGGGCCACGACGGCGAGCAGCCGGTTGTCTCCGACGAGTTCGAACCGGGCTACCTCGCCGACACCGTCGACATGGCCGCTGACGAGATGCCCGCCGAGCCGGTCCGACAGGCGCAGCGCCTTTTCCAGATTTACCCGCACTCCGGTCGGGAATCCCGCGGTGCAGTCGAGCGTTTCCCGCGATACATCGGCCTCGAATGCCGCGCGATCACGCGCAACCACGGTCAGGCACACTCCGTTCACCGCGATGCTGTCGCCAACCGCCACGTCGTCCAAAAGTAGTCCGCCGCTTGCGACGCGCAGCCTGGCGCCGCCCGCCGTCGGTGCGGCGCTGGCGATCGTGCCTACCGCGGCCACGACGCCGGTAAACATTATACGATCCTCGCGATCACGCGAATATCCTTGTCGATCATGCGCAGATCGTGAATCTTCAGCTCGCGCCGGCCGCTCAGGTCCTCAAGCTCCGGCAGGTTGAACATGCCGCGAGCCGCGTCGCCGATGAGGTGCGGCGCAAGATAAATCACCAGTTCGTCGACCAGGCCTTCGCCGAGCAATGAACCGTTGAGCTTGTGGCCGGCCTCGACATGCACCTCGTTGATCCCGCGCCGCGCGAGTTCCCGCATCAACGCCCCAAGCTCGACTTTTCCCCCCGCGTTGGGCAGCACCACCATTTCCGCTCCCTTGTCCTTCAGCGCCGGGAAGTTGTCGCCCCCGTTCACCGCCGCCGCGATCAGCACCCCGCCGCCCCGCAGAATTTTCGCCGCCACCGGCGTCTCCAGCCGGCTGTCCACTATCACACGCAGCGGTTGGCGCGTCGTCTCGACTTCGCGCACTGTGAGTTGCGGGTCGTCGTCCTTCACCGTGCCGATGCCGGTGAGCACTGCACAGGCGCGCGCACGCCAGGCGTGTCCGTCACGGCGCGCCGCGGCGCCGGTGATCCATCGGCTCTTACCGTTGTTGAGCGCGGTCTTGCCGTCGAGGCTTGCCGCCAGTTTCATCCTGACCCACGGGCGGCCGCGATTCATGCGCGAAACAAAACCGATGTTGAGCTCGCGCGCCTCGTCTTCCAGCAGGCCGCATTCGATCGCTACTCCAGCTTCCTCCAGGCGGGCAAGACCCTTTCCCGCCACCAGCGGATTCGGGTCCTGCATTGCCGCGACCACGCGCGCAACGCCTGCGGCGACCAGCGCCTCCGCGCACGGCGCGGTGCGGCCGTGATGCGTGCACGGTTCGAGCGAAACATAGGCCGTCGCGCCGCGCGCCGCCGCGCCCGCAACAGTGAGCGCGTTCACTTCGGCATGGGGCGCGCCGGCCCGTTCGTGCCAGCCCTCGCCGACCCGGTTGCCGCCGCGCGCAATCACGCAGCCAACGCGCGGATTGGGCGTTGTTGTAAACAATCCGTGCCGCGCGAGCTGCAGCGCCCGCGCCATGAAAAGGTGATCGTCAGCCGAAAACATAAACTGCGTGAGGGGTGAGGCGTATTGGCGGTTCAAACTACTTCTTGCCGGAAGCCGGCTTCTGCACTTCCTTGATCGCGTCCTGGAAATCGTCGACACCCTGGAAGCTTTTGTAGACCGATGCGAAGCGGATGTAGGCGACGTGATCGAGCTTGTGCAGCTCGCGCATCACCATTTCGCCGATGCGCCGCGACTCGATCTCGCGCTCACCGCGCGCAAGCACGTCCTGCGTGATGTTCGCGAGCGCTTCATCCACCTGCCGGGTCTCCACCGGCCGCTTGTGCAGCGCGCGCATGAAGCCGGTGCGCAGCTTTTCGAGATCGAACTCGGCGCGGCCGCCATCCTGCTTGACGACCTGCGGCATGCGCAATTCCACCGTCTCGTAGGTGGTGAAACGCTTGCTGCAGCTCGCGCAGCGCCGGCGCCGGCGGATGCTCTCGCCGTCATCGCTCACCCGGGAGTCGATGACCTGGGTGTCGTCGGATTTGCAGAAAGGACACTTCATCGATTCAACGCGGAACGCGGAACGATGAACGCGGAATAACGACACCGCTGCCTACGGTTTCGGACTTTGTTCATCATTCATCGTTCATCATTGACCGTAGACGGGGAACTTCGCGCATAGCTTCTTGACTTCGCCCGCCACACGCTTGGCAAGCTTGTCGTCGGCTGGAGCATCGAGCACGTCGGCGATCAGATTGGCAAGCAATTCCGCCTCCATTTCCGTGAACCCGCGCGTCGTCATCGCCGGCGAACCGATGCGGATGCCGCTGGTCACCGTCGGCTTCTGGGGGTCATCGGGGATCGAATTCTTGTTGACCGTGATTCCCACCCCGCCCAACGCGGTTTCGGCCCCGCGGCCGGTGAGCCCTTTGTCGCGGACATCGACGAGGAACATATGGCATTCGGTGCGCCCCGACACGATGCGGCAGCCGCGCTCGTGCAGCATTTTGGCCATCACCCGCGCGTTGTCCATTACCTGCTCCTGGTAATCCTTGAACTCGTGGCTCATCGCCTCTTTGAACGCGACCGCCTTGGCCGCGATCGCGTGCATCAGCGGCCCGCCCTGGGTGCCCGGAAATACCGCCGAGTTGAGCACTTTTTCGTGCTCGACGTTGGCAAGAATCAGGCCGCCGCGCGGGCCGCGCAGCGTCTTGTGCGTGGTGCTGGTCACGAAATCGGCGATGCCGACCGGACTCGGATAAAATCCCGCCACAATCAGCCCGGCGTAGTGCGCAATATCAGCCATCAAGAGCGCTCCCACGCGGTCAGCGATGTCTCGGAACCGCTTCCAATCGATCACCAGCGAATAGGCGGAAGCGCCGGCGACGATGAGCTTGGGTTTCTTCACGTGGGCAAGTTCCTCAACCTCGGCGTAATCGATCTCCTCGGTCTCCGGGTTGAGCCCGTAAGCAAAGGCGTCGTAGTAGCGCCCGCTGATATTGACGCGCGCACCATGGGTGAGGTGGCCGCCGGCGTCAAGCGCCATGCCGAGTATGGTATCGCCCGGGTGCAGCACCGCAACGTAGACCGCATGGTTGGCCTGCGCGCCGGAATGCGGCTGCACGTTGGCGTACCCGGCGTGAAACAGCTTTTTCGCGCGATCGATCGCGAGCTGCTCGACGACATCGACGTACTCGCAACCGCCGTAATAGCGCTTACCCGGATAACCTTCGGCGTATTTGTTGGTCAGCACGGAGCCTTGCGCGTGCATCACCCGCGGGCTCGCGTAGTTTTCCGAGGCGATCAGTTCGATGTGATCTTCCTGGCGGCCATACTCCTGCTCGATCGCACGCCAGACCTCGGGGTCAAAATTCTCGATGGTGTCTTTCAATGAATACATGAGTGTCCTGCACTTAAGTTTTTGATTTTACCATGCTTAATGCGCCCAAGCTGGTGATTTTCCGGGCCGAGGCACGGCCAGCGTTTTGCGGTCGAGGCGCGCCACCGCGTATGATGAGATTGAAATCAAGATGATAAAAGCACTGCTCGCATTTTCGCAGCTCATCGACGCGATCAACGACCGCGTCGGCCGCGCGATCGGGTGGCTGGTGCTGGCCGCGGTGCTGGTGAGCGCCGGCAACGCCGTCATGCGCTACTCGTTCAGCCTGAGCTCCAACGCCTGGCTTGAAATCCAGTGGTATCTGTTCTCGGCGATCTTCCTGCTGGGCGCCGGCTACACGCTCAAGAAGAATGAACATGTGCGCATTGACGTCATAGCCGGCCGATTCTCGAAACGCGGCCAGGCCAGGATCGACATCCTGGGCGGGCTGCTGTTCCTGATGCCGATGGCCGTCATCATCATGTATCTGTCGTGGCCGATGTTCATGCAGTCCTACCTCGGCCACGAGATCTCGGGCGACGCCGGCGGGCTCATCCGCTGGCCGGTCAAACTGCTGATCCCGGTCGGCTTCGCGCTGCTGGTCCTCCAGGGCCTGTCGGAGATCATCAAGCGCATCGCCTATCTGCGCGGCGCGATCCCGGACCCGGCGGGCGGGGAGCAGGAAAGAAACTGATGCCGCACGAGATGATGGCGCCGATCATGTTCGGCGCGCTGGTGGTATTCCTGCTGCTCGGCTATCCGGTCGCCTTTTCGCTCGCCGCAAACGGCATCTTCTTCGGCCTGATCGGCATCGAGCTCGGCCTGCTCAAGCCCGAGCTGCTGCAGGCGCTGCCGGAGCGCGTGTTCGGCATCATGCGCAACGACACGCTGCTCGCCATCCCGTTCTTCACGTTCATGGGGCTGATCCTGGAGCGCAGCGGCATGGCCGAGGAACTGCTCGACACCATTGGGCAGCTCTTCGGCGCGGTGCGCGGCGGTCTTGCCTACGCAGTGGTGTTCGTTGGCGCCCTGCTCGCCGCAACGACCGGGGTCGTCGCCGCGTCTGTCATCTCGATGGGGCTGATCTCGCTGCCGATCATGCTGCGCTACGGCTATTCCCCGCGGCTTGCCACCGGCGTCATCGCCGCCTCGGGCACGCTCGCCCAGATCATTCCGCCGAGCCTGGTTCTGATCGTGCTCGCGGACCAGCTCGGCAAATCGGTCGGCGACATGTACCAGGGGGCATTCATCCCCGGCCTCACGCTTGCCGCCTTCTACCTGGGCTACGTGCTGCTGATCTCCATCATCCAACCGCACGCGGCGCCGGCGCTGCCGCCCCCGGCGCGCACGCTCCGGGGATGGGCGCTCGCCGCCCGGGCGGCGATCTCGCTGGTGCCGCCGCTCACCCTGATCTTTCTCGTGCTGGGGACGATTTTCATGGGGGTGGCGACCCCGACCGAAGGCGGTGCGATGGGCGCAACCGGCGCGCTCGCTCTGGCCCTCGCCAGGCGCCGCCTCGGCCTGAGTCTCCTCAGGCAGGCAATGGATGCGACCACGAAGCTCACCAGTTTCGTGATCTTCATCCTGGTCGGCTCCACGGTCTTCGGTCTCATCTTCAGGGCGGTGGACGGCGACCTGTGGGTGGAAAACCTGCTCACCACCCTGCCGGGCGGCGCCATGGGATTCCTGATCGTGGTGAACCTGATGGTGTTCCTGCTCGCCTTCTTCCTCGATTTTTTCGAGATCGCGTTCATCCTGATCCCGCTGCTCGCCCCGGTGGCGGCAAAGCTCGGCATCGATCTCGTCTGGTTTGGCGTGATGCTGGGCGTGAATATGCAGACCTCTTTCATGCATCCGCCGTTTGGCTTCGCGCTGTTCTACCTGCGCAGCGTGGCGCCCCGCGAAGTGAAGACCTCCGACATCTACTGGGGCGCAATCCCGTTCGTCGTGATCCAGCTCATCATGGTGTCGCTGGTGATCGCCTTGCCGCAGATCGTGCTTCACTACAAATCGGACGAGGTGAAGCGCGAGCCCGGGGCGATCGAGCTGCAGATTCCCATGCCGGACGCGCCCGCTCCGCCGCAAGAAACCCAAAAGGCCGAAACGCCCGGCGCCGCCAGGGACGATACCGACAAGGCCTCGGCGGAAATTGAAAAGGCCCTCAGACAGTCAAGATGACGCTCTGAGCGGCGCGAGTTAAACGGCGAGTCTCGTAAGCAATTCGTCCGTTCCAGCTCGCGCAATTAATCCCGCGCACGCCGCGCCGGATCAACCTTTCTTCGCGGGGGCCGCAGCCGGACGCTTCACAGAATAGACAAAATTGTCGTAGGTGTTTTCCGCGACGCGGAACCACAGGTACTGGTCGTCCCGGAATTTCGACCACGCCGCATAGATTTTCTTGAAGTCGGGACTTTTTTCCGAGAGCTCCCCGTAAAGCTCGTGCGCGGCCTTGTAGCAGGCTTCCAGCACGGGGCGCGGGAAAGCCCGCAATTGCGCGCCGCCCGCCACCAGCCTGCGCAACGCCGCGGTGTTGTTGGCGTCGTATTTGGCGACCATGTGGATGTTGGCTTCGGCGCACGCCACTTCCAGCGCTTCCTGATAGCTCTTCGGCAGCAATTCCCACTGCTTGATGTTGACGTAAATCGAAAGCTGAGCCGACCCTTCCCACCACCCTGGGTAGTAGTAGAACTTCGCGACCTTGTGGAAACCGAGCTTTTCGTCGTCATAAGGGCCGACCCACTCCGCAGCGTCAATCGTGCCCTTCTCGAGCGCCGGATAGATGTCGGGGCCGCCGATCTGCTGCGGGACCACGCCGAGCTTGGCGAGCACCTGGCCGCCGAGACCGCCGATGCGAAACTTGAGCCCCTTCAAGTCGGCGACTGATTTGATCTCCTTGCGATACCAGCCGGCCATCTGCGCGCCGGTGTTGCCGCAAGGAAAGTTGACGATGTTGTATTGCTTGAACAGCTCGCGCGTCAGCTTCAATCCGCCGCCGTAGTACATCCACGCGTTCTGCTGGCGGCAGTTCATGCCGAACGGCAGCGTCGTATCGAATGCCAAGGCCGGGTTTTTCCCCACGTAGTAGTAACTCGCGGTCTGGCCGCATTCGACGGTGCCATTCTGCACCGCGTCGAACACCTGCAGCGCGGGCACGATCTCGCCCGCCGCAAAGACGCGAATCTCGAACCTGCCATCGGTCATCTTCGACACGCGGCTCGCGATCTGCTCGGCGCTCCCGAACAAGGTGTCGAGGCTCTTGGGAAAGCTCGATGCCATGCGCCAGCGGATCTGCGGTTGCGCCTGCGCCAGCGCCGGTGCGGCAACTGCTGTCCCGGCCAGGCCGACACCGGCTCCTCTGAGAAACTGACGTCTCTTCATTTTCTCCTCCTTAGAGCGAAACTTCGGAAATATTCCTTGTTTCTATCGGCGTTAATCGGTGTTTATCTGCGGTGAACTCTTGCTCTTCTAACTTTGGAGGGCGATTCTAATCGCCGGCGATGGTCATGCGCTCGAGCAATACCGAGCCGGACTGCCGCGAACCGCGGCGGACCACGTCGTTGCCGATGGCGGCAATGCTGCGAAACATGTCCTTGAGATTGCCGGCGATCGTGATCTCCTGCACCGGGTAGGCGATCTCGCCGCGCTCGACCCAATAGCCCGCCGCGCCGCGCGAATAATCCCCGGTCACCGGATTGACGCCCTGCCCCATGAGCTCGGTAACCAGGAGCCCCGCGCCCATCGCCTTCACCAGACCGGCGAAATCTTCGCCGGTGTCATGCAGAATCAGGTTGTGATTGCCGCCGGCATTACCGGTCGACTTCAAGCCCAGTTTGCGCGCCGAATAGCTGCCGAGAAAATAGCCCTGCACTACGCCATCGCGGACCACTTCGCGCGGCCGCGTTGCGACACCTTCGTCGTCGAAGGCGCTGCTGGCAAGTCCCTTCTTGATATGCGGCAGGTCGCTGATCGTGACGAAAGGCGCGAATATCTGCTTGCCGGCGCTGTCGAGCAGGAACGACGACTTGCGATAAAGGTTGCCGCCGCTCACCGCGGACACAAAATGACCGAGCAGGCTGGCCGCGATCGACGCTTCGAACAACACCGGCGCTTGCGTGGTCGCGATCTTGCGCGCGCCGAGGCGCCGCACCGCGCGTTCACCGGCGCGTCGGCCCACGGTCTCCGGCGCGGGAAGTTCCGCCGGATCGCGGGCCGTTTCATACCAGTCGTCGCGCTGCATCGCGTCGTTCCTGCCGGCAATCAGCGCGCACCATAGGCCGTGCCGCGAGGTGGGGTAGCCGGCGAGGAATCCCAGCGTGTTGCCGTAGACGAAATGCGTTTCCTGGGTCGACACGGTCGCGCCTTCGGAATTGCTGATGCGAGGATCGGCGGCGAAGCCCGCGGCTTCACACATCTTGGCGAGCTCGATTGCACGCTCGACCGGCAGATCCCACGGGTGCCACAGGTCAAGGTCCGGAATGTCGCGCGCCAGCAGTTCCGGCTCGGCGAGCCCGGCGCAGTCGTCGGACGCGGTGAAGCGCGCGATCGAGAGCGCCGCATCGACCGTATCGCGCACGGCCTGCGGTGAAAAATCCGAAGTGCTGGCGTGGCCGCGCTGCTTGCCGATATAAACGGTGACGCCGATGCCCTTGTCGCGGTTATACTCGATGGTTTCGACCTCGGCCTGGCGCACGGTTACGGTCTGCCCGAAGCCCTCGCTCACTTCCGTCTCGGCGGCGGTGGCGCCGCGTCGCGAGGCATGGTCGAGCACATCCTGCGCGATCTGCTTGAGCTTATCGGCGGGGGATACTAAGCGGTTATCGGACATGTGTAATAGCGGTGAGCGGTGAGCGGTGAGCGTTCAACCATCAGCTTCGGCGGCCGCTTCGCTGGTTTCGCTGACTGCTGAGCGCTCTGAAAAACCGCTATGATAGCAGCTTGACCGCGTCCCGTAGTTCCCGATCCATGACCGACGAGCTTCCCAGCAAGACACAGCGCAAGAAACAGATGCTTGCGCTGCAAGACCTCGGCGCCGAACTCGTGGCGTTGAATGAAGATCAGCTTATGGCGATGGCGCTGCCGGACACTCTGCACGACGCCGTGCTCGAGGCCAGGCGCATCAGCAAGTTCGAGGCGCGCCGCCGGCAGCTGCAGTACATCGGCAAGCTGATGCGCACCATTGACCCCGAGCCCGTACGCGCGCGGATTGACGCCTGGAAAACCAAATCGCGCGAGCACACCGCCCAACTGCATCTTATCGAGCGCTGGCGCGAACGCCTGCTCGCCGACGACGCTGCGCTCGGCGAACTGGTCGTCTCATACCCGCACGCTGATGCGCAGCAGCTGCGCGCACTGGTGCGCAATGCGCAGCGCGAACACGCGGCGAATAAGCCGCCGAGGAGCTATCGAGCATTGTTCCAGCTGTTACGAGAGACACTGGGACAGCGTCGAGAGGAGAGAGGAGAGAGGGGAGAGGAGTAAAATCCGCACGGGCGCCGCTTTGGCACTTCGCTTCCCGCCTCTCGCCTGTCGCCTTTCACCTCTCGCCTCTTGCTTCCCGCCTTTCTTGCCACGTTATAATCGCGCCATGACGACGCATAGCGAAGAACTCCTCATCGGTCTCGTCTCGATCAGCGACCGCGCCTCCCAAGGCCTCTATGAGGACCAGGGCATCCCCGCACTCAAGGACTGGTTCGGCAAAGCGCTCGCCACGCCTTGGCGCATGGTGACGCGGCTCATTCCCGACGAGCAGCGGGTGATCGAAGCGACCCTCACGGAACTCGTTGACCAGGAACGCTGTCATCTGGTACTTACGACTGGCGGCACCGGCCCCGCGCCGCGCGACGTGACACCCGAGGCCACGCTCGCCGTTGCCGACAAGGTGATGCCCGGCTTCGGCGAGCAGATGCGGCAGGTGAGCCTCAAATTCGTGCCCACCGCAATCCTGTCGCGCCAGATTGCGGCCATCCGTAAAGGCGCGCTGATCATCAACCTGCCCGGGCAGCCCAAGGCGATCAGGGAAACACTCGAAGGCCTGAAAGATGACAAAGGGAACATCATCGCCAGCGGCATTTTCGCCGCCGTTCCTTACTGCATCGATCTCATCGGCGGGCCGTACATCGAGACCCACGAACACGTGATCAAAGTCTTCCGCCCGAAGTCCGCCATCAGACCGAAGAAAACGTGAGGACGTGAGAGCGTGAGGTGGTGAGAGCGACAAACCCCCTTCACGATTTCCCGATCTCCCGACTTCCCGGCTTTTCGATCTCACGATCTCACGATTTCACGACTCACGTTCCATCCGACTCATGAGCAAGCTGCTCGACACCATTGAAATCGAGACCGCACCCAATCCAACTGTCTCAATCATCTGGATGCACGGACTCGGCGCCGACGGCAACGACTTCGTGCCGATGGTGCGGGAGCTTGAGTTGACCGGAATGCCGTCCATCCGTTTCGTGTTTCCCCACGCGCCGATGCAGCCGGTGACGATCAACAACGGCTACGTGATGCGCGCATGGTACGACGTCTCACTCGCTGATCTCGAGGGCAACTCGCGGCGCGCCGACGAGAAAGGCGTGCGCGCATCGCAGACGGCGATCGGCAGCCTCATCGAACGTGAAATCGCCCGCGGCATGGCGAGCGAGAACATCGTGCTGGCGGGTTTTTCGCAGGGCGGCGCGGTCGCGCTGCAGACCGGGCTGCGTTGGCCGCAGCGGCTTGCCGGCATCATGGCGCTTTCGACGTACGTGCCGCTCGCCGAAAGCCTGCCGCAGGAGGCCGCCGCCGGCAATGCCAAGACGCCGATTTTCATGGCTCACGGCACCCACGATCCGGTCGTGCCGTACGCGATGGGCTCAGGCTCGCGGGAACTGCTGGGGAAAATGGGCTACACCGTGGAGTGGCATGACTATCCGATGCAGCACGCCGTGTGCCTCGAAGAGGTGCGGGATATCTCGGCGTGGTTGCGCAAGACTATTTGCGCATCACCTCGAATCTGACGAGCTCATAGTCCGAACCGCGCTCGACCGTATCCTTCGCCTTCAGGAGATGGGTTGCGTCCGCGACCAGCATTTCGATTTTTCCCCGATGGTCAAGCAGGCCTCTCTTCATGACAACATCGACCTCTTTCTGCGCCCGCGACGTTGACGAGATCAGGACCGCCGGCCTGAGTGCCGCAGACGCTGCTTTGGCGGGCCCTCCCGTTGCGTGCCACCGCAATTTGACGAGCGTGGCAGCCTGCGTGAGCAGTTGCACGCCCACCCGTTGCTGGTGTTGCTCGTTGCGCGTCACGCGCCGGATCACGCCCACACGCCACTCCCGGAACGATTCTCCTTCCACCCCAACGAGACTTCCCACCTCCACCCAGTCCCCCGACACCGACGGGATGATCGCGCCGTAGCCGCCCTCGCTCATGTCTTCAGCGATCCAGCTCTCGGCCGCCGCCTGGTGGGTGAAGTCGAGAGAATCGTTAATCGCGAACTCGAGCGCTTCGATAATGTCATCAAGCCCCGGCACAACGGTTACCCGCGTCGCGACCTTCCGGCGCTCGAATCGGCGCGCCTGGGTCTTGCCCGCCCAATCCTGTTCGAGATGCTTCAGCAAAGCCAGCAAAACTTCGTCGTCGTGCCGCTTGCCGTTGAGATCGAGGCCCTCCGGAAGACTGCGGGTATAGGCGATATGCGCCCTGATCTGCTCGAGTTCCTTCAGGGCCGGTCCGGCACCGATATAACGCACCGTGGCGCTGGCGGGAGGATTACGCACGACTCGCAGCGGGGACTTTGGCGATGCGAAATCAAACCAATGGGTGCACCCTTCGCGGGGCTCCTTCGCGATCACAAACGATTTGCAACAATGCGCCACGAGGCGCGCGGCAATGTCCTGCCCCAGAGGCTGCAAGCTTTCGGTGGCCGACGCGGCGAGCATCAATGATTTCAGAAACTCCTGCTTCACCGTGCCGCTGCCGCTCGAACCGGGATAAACCGCGATCGCCTCATCGACGAAGCCAGCGGTCTCGGCGAATTGATAAAGGCGCGCTATATCGGCCCAAACGCGCGTCTCCGCCGTTTCATAGCGCAGCAGAGCCCACCTGAGCTGCTGCCGCAACGCACGCAATGCGCGTCCGACGAAGATCGGCAGGCTCGCCTTCGAAGCGCCGCCCGGACCTTTTTCGCACTGCCGCAAGCATTGCTGATAGCCTGCTCCCAGCTCGCGCCAGAAACCGTAGGCGCTTGTCCACAACCTTTGCTCATGCGATTTTTTCTGCCGCGGCGTGGCGAGATATTCCGTCAAGAGCGCGCGTTCGTGCTCCCTCGAAGCGCCGTCAAGCAGATCGAGATTCTTGAATCGATACTCAAGCTCAAGATCATCGGCACGATTCATCAGCTCGAGCCAGGTCGCGATTTCCCCGAGCGCTTGAGCACTATCGTTTGTCGGCAGTTTCGCGATCAGCTCATGCACCCTGGCAATCTCTGCCAGCGGGTGCTGAGGCTTGCTGCGTCCGAACCAGTTGATCACGAATCTCCTTTCAAGGGCCTGTTTCTTCAATGCGCGTCGGCAATCGGGATTTTATCCAAAAACAGGCGGCAATATCCACCAAAACGTTTTCTGCCGCGTAGTCAGGCGCGCGATCTCCGGCGGGCGCTATGCTTCGAGCGCCGCGCGGCGTCCTCTCGCAACGTCGAGGCGGGCGACGATCGCGATGCCGATTACAAAATAGACGCCGGTGACGAGAATCGCCAGGCGGTGATCTCCCGCGGATATCCAGGTGACCAGGCCGTAGGTCACCGGCCCAAGGATCGACGAAAGCTTCACCGCCAGCCCCCACAGTCCGAAGAACTCGCCGCTGCGCGCGGGCGGGCTCAGGTAGCCGACCAGTGCGCGTCCGGCGGACTGGCTGGAGCCGAGGCATACGCCGACGAGGTTGGCCGCAATCCAGAATAGTGCCGGTCCCTGCGCGGCCCACGCCAGCACGACCGTGAGCAGCCAGCCGAACAGCGTGAGGACGATCGTACGGACGTGGCCGATCCGGTCCTGCACCTGGCCGAACAGAAACGCGCCGAGCGCTGCCGTGATATTCACCACGAGGATCAGAACGATCGTGTCGCGAGTGGTAAATCCCATCACCTGTTGCGCGTAAATTGCGGCCAGCGCGACGACGGTCTGGATGCCGGCCTGGTAGAACACCAGGCAGACCAGAAACCGCCGGAGATCGATGTACTGATGCGCGTGGTACAGGGTCTGCTTGAGCCGGCCAAACGCGATGCGCACGATGCCGGCCCCGGCGGCCGCGCCCGGCACCGCGCGCTCGCGCAGAAGGAGAAAGGTCGGCAGACTGGCCACAGCAAAGATCGCCGCCGTGATCACCATCGTGCCCGGGACGAATTCGGCGGCGGAAGCGCCGTGCGCCTGTGCGACGCTCACATAAACAAGGCACGCGCCGAGGGTGACCAGTCCGCCGACGTAACCGAGACTCCAACCCCACCCCGACACGCGGCCCAGGGCGTCCTCGCGGGCAAGCTCCGGCAAGAACGCGGCGACCAGGTTTTCGCCACTACCGAAAAAAAAGTTCGAGAGCACGACCAGCGCGAACCCGAGCGCGACGTCACCGCGATCCGTCAGCGCCAGCGCAGCGGTGAACAGCACGCACCCTACGGTGGTGGCCGCGAGCAGCCGCTTCTTCGCGGCGCGGGCATCGGCGTAGGCGCCCAGCACCGGTGCGGTCACGATGATCAGGGCGTAGGAGACGGCCAGCGCCGAGGTCCAGGCGAAGGTTGCCCACGGCGCATTGCCCGCGACTTCGGCCACGAAATAGGCATTGAAGACAGCGGTGATGACAACAGTGGTATAGCCCGAGTTGGCGAAGTCGTACATCGCCCAAGAAAAAACCTCGATTGGACGTACGCCGGGAGCGAGGTTTTTTCTTAACAAAGAACTATTCAAGATATCTTTCCGCAGGGGGATCCACCGGCCAATACGTCTGGCGGACGACGGCCGCGCTGCGGCGCAAAAATCACCTGGCCTGCCTTTACTTGACCAGACCCATGCGCTTGGCGATCTCCAGATACTCCTTGCTGCGCTCCTTCACGAACGCAGCGTTCTTGTCGACGGGAATGTCGACGACCTCGAACCCGCCATCGGCCGACAGGCCATTGAGCTGCGACCAAGCGAGCCCGCCGCCCGCGCCCGGCTTGTTGACGACGATCAGGTCGTGCTTGTAGTTTTTGCGAAACACCACCTGTTGCCAGCGCGCCATCACGTCCGACTCTCCGCCCGGCACGAAAGGAATGATGTACTGGACGTTCTTCTCCGGGTAGGCCCACACCGTCGGCGCCACCGCAACTACCGTCACGGCGATCAGCATCAACGCGAATCGATTGAGTTTCATCCTGGGTTTCCTCTGGTTGTGGGTCGTTCTGACATAGTCAAGTCAGGCTGTAATTAGGCTGGTAACAAATTCAATGGTACACCGGCATTGGCAAATGCGGCCGCCCGCCGCATATGCGTCAGATTATCCCCTTGCGTTTCAACTCATTGCGCTCGGCCTCGCCATAGCCCAGGCTTTTCAGGATTTCGGCCGTGTGCGCGCCGAGCTCCGGGCCGACCCACCGGGTCTCGCCGGGCGTTTCCGACAGCTTGGGCACAATGCCGGGAAGTCTCAATGCTTTTCCGTCTTTCAGCCGGAACGCACGGATCATTTCGCGCGCCCGGTAGTGCGCGTCGGCCGCGATGTCGGCGATGTCGTAGATTTTGCCGCTCGGCACCTCAGCCCGCTCCAGCACATTGAGCACGTGCTCCAGATCGTGTTGCGCGACCCAGTCGCTGATCACCTGCTCGATCTCCCCGGTGCGGGCCACCCGCCCATCGTTGTGCGCGAGCCCCGGGTCGCTGGCGAGATCGGCGCGGCCGATCGCCTGCATCATGCGTTTGAAGATACTGTCGGCGTTGGCGCCGATCACGACATACTTGTGGTCGCGCGTAACGTAAGTGTTGGACGGCACGATGCCGGGCAGCGATGCGCCGCTGCGCTCGCGGATGAAGCCGTACATGTCGTATTCCGGCAGCATGCTTTCCATCATGTTGAACACCGCCTCGTAGAGCGCAACGTCGATGTACTGCCCCCGTCCGCCGTTGACGTTCCTGTGATGCAGCGCCATCAGCGCGCCGATGACGCCGTGCAGTGCGGCGATCGAGTCGCCGATCGAGACACCGACGCGCACCGGCGCCCGGTCGGGAAAGCCGGTCACGTAACGCATACCGCCCATCGACTCGCCGATCGCGCCGAAGCCGGGCCGGTCGCGGTACGGCCCGGTCTGGCCGAAACCCGACAGCCGTACCATGATGAGCCCCGGGTTCACCTTCGACAGCGCGTCCCAGCCGAGACCCCACTTCTCCATCGCGCCGGGGCGGAAGTTCTCGACCAAAATATCGGCATCCTCGACAAGTTTGCGCACGATCTCCTGCGCTTCCGGCAGCTTGAGGTTCAACGTGAGCGACTTCTTGTTGCGCGCCTGCACGTACCACCACAGCGACGTTCCCTGATAGAGCTTGCGCCACTTCCTAAGCGGGTCGCCGCCGTCGGGCGCCTCGATCTTGATCACTTCCGCCCCGAACTCGGCCAGCACGCGCGCGCAAAACGGCCCGGCGATCAGCGTGCCGAGTTCGATGACCTTGACGCCCTTCAGCGGCCCGCCGTTCACTGCTGCCACGCGCTTACTCCTTCGGATAGTTTAAAAGCACCGTGTTCCCTGTGGCGGTCCTTTTAATCCGCGCGGATGTTGGCGGCGCGCGCGACCTTCTCCCACTTCTTCGCCTCTGCATCAATATAGCTCGCTGCGGCTTCCGGCGAGTTGCCCACTGCTTCCATGCCGAGGCCCTCAAGGCGATCGTGCACGTCGCGCGACTTCAGACCCTGCGCGATGCGCTGGCCGAGCGCGGCAACGATCGGACCTAGCGTCCTGGCGGGTACCAGAATTGCATACCAGGCATCCATCTCGAAGCCTTTCACGCCCGCCTCATTGATGGTCGGCACGTCCGCCCAGCCGGAAGCGCGCTTAAGCGAAGTGACACCGATCGCCTTGAGCCGGCCGGCATTGACGTGCTCCTTGGCAATCAGGGGGCTGGAAAACACGATCGGCACCCGCCCGGAAAGCAGGTCGGGAATGAAATCGTTGGTGCCTTTGTATGGAATGTGCACCATGTCCACGCCCGCGGCCACTTTGAACAGCTCCGCTGCAAGGTGCGGCGAGGAGCCGTTGCCGCCCGATGCATAATTCACTTGGCCTGGCTTGGTCTTCGCGAGTTTGATCAGGTCCTGCACCGAGCCCACCCTCAGCGAAGGATGGACCACCAGCACCAATGGGCCCTTGGCGACGATAGTTACGGGAGTGAACTGGTCGAACGAGTACGGCACCTTGGAGTAAATCGAGGGATTCACCGCATAGGCCATCGCGTGCAGGATCATGGTGTAGCCATCCGCCTGTGCACGCGCCGCGATTTCCACAGCGAGGTTGCCGCCGGCCCCGGCGCGGTTGTCGATCACGACCTGCTGACTCCACGTCTCGGCAAGCTTACCCCCGACCATGCGGGCAAGCACGTCGTTGGGCCCGCCGGGCGGATAGGGCACGATAAGGCGGACCGGGCGATTCGGGTACTCCTGTGCAAAAACCGGACTCTGGACGCTCGCGGCGGCCAGCACACCGAGCGTCGCGGCCGTGAGCAATCTTACTGACGAATTCATGAAGGCACCTGCTGTCTGGAGTGAAAAGCAATGACTGGAAGGAATTCTGAAGTATATTGACGCAGGCGTGTCTTGGGAAGCAAAGGCGCCTCCCATAGAATACGGTCCTGCAATCGACATAAAGACAAGCGAGTGTGAATTTCGACATCCTGATCCGCGACGGCATGGTCTTCGACGGCAGCGGCAACACCGGAAAAATCGCCGACGTAGGGATCGGCAACGGTCGCATTGCCGCAGTCGGCACGCCGGTAGACGGCAGCGCGCGCAAAATCATCGCCGCTGCGGGGCTAGCCGTCGCGCCCGGCTTCATCGACATCAAGACGCACTCCGACTTCACGCTGCCGATCAACCCCAAAGCGGAGAGCAAGGTGCGCCAGGGTGTCACTACCGAGATCATCGGCCACTGCGGCTTTTCGGTCGCGCCCTGCCTCCCCGGCAAAGTGGAGCTTCTCAAGGACTACCTCTCGCCCAGCGCCCCGTGGCTGCCGTTTCGCGAACGCAGCTTTGCCGAATATCTCGACACTTTTCCGGCGACCGCGGTCAACGCCGGCATGCTGGTCGGGCACAATACGCTGCGGCTGATGGTGATGGGTATGGACAACCGCGCGCCGGCGGCGCACGAAATGCAGCAGATGATCGCACTCCTCGAGGAAGGGCTCGCGGCAGGCGCGCTCGGCATGTCGTCCGGATTGTTCACGTCGCCGGGCTCTTATGCCAAGCGTGACGAGATGGTGGCGCTGTGCAACGTGTTAAAGCGCCACCATGCGGGCTACTTCACGCACATCCGCGACGAGTCGAACCAGGTGATCGAGGCAGTCGAGGAAGCAATCGACATCGGCGCGAGCTGCGGCGTGCACGTTGAGATCGTGCACTTCAAATGCTCCGGCACCGACAATTGGGGCAAGGTCGCGACAGTGATGGCCATGCTGGAGGCGGCGCGCGCGCGCGGCGTGGACGTCGATTGCGATGCGTATCCCTATACGGCCGGCAGCAATCCACTCAAGAACATCCTTCCGCAATGGGTGCAGGCAGGCGGCGTAGAAGCCATGCTCGGGCGCCTGAAACTCGAGGACACGCGCAAACGCATCCGCGCCGAGATCGCGGCACACGGGTTGAATAACTGGGGCCGGATCAAAAATTGGGACTGCATCCAGATCTCGATCTCGCCGCACACGCCGCAGTATTCCGGGCGCACCATCGCCCAGCTCGCCGCCGAGCGCGGCAAGGATCCGGTCGACGTAATGTGTGACTACCTGATCGAGGACCAGGGCGCGACGCGCGTGCTGGTGACGTCGATTTCGGAAGATGACGTGCGCGAGATTGTGCGCTGCCCGAGCGCGCTCGTTGGTTCGGACGGCAACTGCGTCGCAAGCTACGGCATTGTCAGCCAGGGCCTGCCGCATCCGCGTTTCTATGGCACCTTTCCGCGTATCATTGGCCACTACGTGCACGAGGAGAAACTCATGCCGCTGGAGACTGCGATCTATAAAATGACCGGCGGCCCGGCCAAAGCGCTGAAGCTGAAAGATCGCGGGCTGCTCAAGGAAGGCTACCGCGCCGACGTGACGCTGTTCGATCCCGCCGATTTCAGGGACCGCGCAACCTACGATAACCCGCACCAGTACCCCACCGGAGATCGCACAACCGTGATCGTCAACGGCAAGATGGTGGTCGAAAACGCGCGCCACACCGACGCCATTCCCGGCATCGTGCTGCGGCGCGCGGCCAACGGCAGCGTCGGCTGATCGCTGGCCCGGAGCCGGGGCGCCGCTCGCGGCAACACTTCAAGGACGGGTCGCATCATGGCACGTGAAAGCCTGTTCGCCATTCTCTCGCGGCAGCCGTGGTGGGTGTCGCTCCTCGTCGCCGCGCTTCTGTTTGCCGTCGTGCAGTTGGTCCTGCCGCCGCTGGCGCCGTTTGTGGCGCTGCCGTTCATCGCTGTCGCCGCCTACGTCGCCTGGACACAGCTGCGCCGCACATCGCCCGTCAATGTCGAAGAGCGGCTCGCTGCGCTACGCGCGATGCCGTGGGAAAACTTCAGGCTCGTCATCAGCGAGGCCTATCGCCGGCAGGGCTACACCGTCGAGGAATCGGGGGGCGGCGCGTTTGACTTCAAGCTGCGCAAGGACGGCCGGACCACGCTGGTGCAATGCCGGCGCTGGAAGGTGAACCAGGTCGGCGTCGGGCCGGTGCGGGAACTGTTCGAAGCCCTGAGCAAACACGACGCATTCAACTGCGTGTGCATCGCCGCCGGCGAGTTTTCCGGAAATGCGCGCGAGTTCGCGGCCGGCAAGCCCGCAACACTCCTGAATGGCGCGGCGTTGGTGGAGCTGGTCGGCACGATCGAAAAAACGAGCCGGCGCTGGTTTACAAGTTAGGCGAGCTCCCGGCGCGCCGCCCGGCGCTGCTGTCACCGCTCGTATGCTGCCCGATCCTGCCGTTCCCGCGTGTCATCTCAGGCGCGCGCCATTCCTGCGGGATTTTCCGCCACACGCCGCTTTTGTCGCTTTCGGCCGACATGGAAAAGCGCATCGCTTCAGGCAGATATCAGGAAAATCGCGTTCGCCGTCGCACTCTGACGACAGTTCGCATCGTTAACTCATCCCGGAGCATCCCCTTAACGACATGTTTTTATTAATGAAGTCATGCTGGCACGGCATGTGCGGGGTATCGCGGTAGCAAACGGCGCAACCGCGTGAAGTCAGTGTTGCGTCGTTTGTCCTGGGTCATTGCCCTGCCAACTGATCGAAGGTTAACAATGGAGACACTTATGAAGAAGCTTGCGGCGCTGTTCATCATGTTGGTTATCGGTGTGCTGGCCGGTTGCAACACGATGCAAGGCCTGGGCAAGGATATCGAGCGCGGCGGCGAAAAACTTCAGGGCACCGCGCAAGACGCCAAGGAAAAGATGTAGCGCGCTTGGCTGACTGCCACATCTGGATTTTTGAAACGACATGCCCGGATGTAGAACCTATCTCAATTCGCGTTTTAGCCACAACGCAGCGCGCGCCTATTATTGAGATAGGAGACAGGTTCCAGTCACAGCAGCCTGCAAACGACGATGACGATTGTGGGCAGAAAAGTGGTCATGGCAACAGCGGTCCTTGCCACTACGCTGGCGCTGGCCGCGCTGGCACTTGCGTTTTTCGACTGGAATACGGCGCGTCCCTGGATTTCAGCCCAGGTCAAGGCGCGGACGGGACGCGACCTTGCGATTGAAGGCAATTTGCGCGTGCGCCCGTTCTCGCTCAATCCGCGCATCAGTGCCGAACGAGTCACCCTTGGCAACGCAGACTGGGGCAAACGCGCCCCCATGCTGTCCGCCGGAGAAATCGAGTTTTCGGTCAGTCTGCTTGATCTGCTGCGTGGGCGCGTGGTCTTTCCGGATGCCCGGCTCAAATCGCCCGTCGTGCTGCTGCAGCGTGAGCGCGACGGCCGGCGCAATTGGATTCTCACCGCCTCCAAGCAGGCGACTGCTCAATCACCTGCTATCGAATCACTTCAGGTCGACGACGGTGAACTCGAATTTTTGGACGCGATGTCTGACACCGCGTTGCGGATGCGCGTAACTACGACCACCGACGCGAAATACGGTATCGCATTCAGCTCAAAAGGACGCCTGATTGGCATCCCGCTGACAGCAAGCGGGGCCGGCGGCGCGCTGCTTACGTTGCTCGATGAACACACGCCTTACCCCCTGCGTTTGAAATCAACCATAGGCGCGACCCCGATCGACCTCGAGGGCAATGTTTATGGCCTCGGCACGCTGCGCGGAGTTGATGCGAAATTCACGATCGCAGGCAAGAACCTTGAGACACTGTCTGATCCTTTGCGCATCGCATTGCCCGCGACTGCGCCATACAAGCTGACAGGCCACCTGGAACGGCGCGGACAAGTCTGGCATTTCGAGCGCTTTCGCGGCGCCATCGGGCGTAGCGACCTCGAGGGCAACTTCAGTATCGATCGCGGGAGTGCGCGCCCGTTTTTGCGAGGCACTTTGAAGTCGTCATTGCTTGATATTGCGGATCTTGGCGGTTTTGTCGGCGCCGATCCGGGCGCAGCCGTTCCGTCAACGTCAGGACGTGTGCTGCCGCACAAGACTTACGATCTCGAGAAGTTGCGCCGTGCCGACGCCGATATTGACTTCGTCGCCCAGCGCTTCACCAATCGCGACTGGCTTCCGCTTGACAATCTCAAGGCGCACCTGACCCTTCGGGACGGCGTCCTGCAGCTTGCCCCGATCAACTTTGGTGTTGCCGGCGGCAATGTGAAATCGACGGTGTGGTTTGACGCGCGTTCGCCCAAAATCAACACCCGCGTCGCGACCCGGTTTCAGAGCCTGCACATCAACCGCCTGGTCCCGCGCGCAGAAATCCTGGAAAGCGCGCTTGGGACGATCGATGGCAACGCCAAGCTCGCGGGCAGCGGGAATTCGATCGCCGGCATGCTCGCCGTTGCGGACGGCCGCGTCGCGCTCGTATCATCGGGCGGCGACGTCAGCAACCTGATGCTGGCGGTCGCCGGCGCGAATGGGGCAAAGATACTGAGATTCCTGGTCCTCGGGGACCGCAATGCCAAGCTGCACTGCGCGGTGGCGGGATTCAATGTCAAACAAGGCCTCATGGCGGGCGAGGTGCTCGTGGTCGACACCAGCGACACCAACATCACGGGTAGCGGCGGTATCAACTTGCGCGACGAAACGCTCGACCTCACGCTTATCCCGTTGCCCAAGAACCCCAGCGTGCTGTCGCTGCGCGGACCATTGCATGTTACCGGCACCTTCTCCGATCCGAGCATCGGACTCGACAAACCCACGGTGACCGTGCGCGCGGGCAGCGCGTTGCTGCTGGCGATAATCAACCCGCTCGCCGCATTGCTGCCATTGATTGAGACCGGGCCAGGTAAAGATAGCGACTGCGCCCAACTCACCGCATCGTTGACAGCCGCGGCAGGTCAAGCCGGGAAAGACACGGCGGCACCACGCTCCGCGCGCGGAACCTCGTCACATCCGGAACGATAGGCCGCGGCGCGCCGCGCGCACCGCGCGTTTGCATGCGGGCGGAGAACGTCAGACGCATCGCCCGGCTTCGCGAAAGGCATACCGCGTCGCCGTAGCGTCGCGACATCCAGAAACTTGTCGCCGGCGGGCGACATAAAAAAACACGCGCGCTCAATGGGATACTCCGGATAAGTGGTCTACAGTCGTCTGGCGGCGACAGTCTATCTTCCTTCCCGGTGCGGGGGAATCTTATAACGCCTTAATTCTTTGTAAGAATTGTTCTCTGGCACGGCTTGTGCTGGAGGTGAAGCGTATCCATCGAAGACGGAGGCCAAAAATGAATATGCAGAAACTTTCGTCACGAATTGCGTTGATCGCGCTGTGCGCCGGGTTGAGCGCGTGCGCGACACAACCGACCAACAGCCAGATCGGCGCCGCGACGGGCGCCGTAGTCGGCGGTGTGGTGGGTTCCGCCCTGACCGCCGGCAGCACGGTCGGAACGGTGGTGGGCGCCGGCGCGGGTGCGGCGGCCGGTTACGAGATAGGCAAACGGATCAAGTAGGCTTCTCCGAGCAGTAGCAGTAGTTCCATCCCTCCCCTGTTTACCCCGGCGCAAGCCGGGGTTTTTTTGCACTTTGGGCACCATGCCCGGGCTTGGGCGTAAACCAGCCACCGAGCAAAAACTCGCGGGCTGGCGGATGCTGCCGCCGAAGTCGCCACCGTTTGCGAGCCATACCTGGCCCGCGGCGAGCGCCGCCGCCGCGCCGCCGGATGAGCCGCCCGAGGTCATCCGCGTATCCCACGGGTTGCGCGTCGCGCCGAATACGTCGTTGAACGTGTTGCCGCCCGCGGCGAACTCGGGCATGTTCGTCTTGCCGATGACGATGGCGCCGTTTGCTTCCAGCCGCTCGACGACGATGTCGGAACTTTGCGCGATACGGTCGGCGTAGATGCGCGAGCCGGACGTGGCGCGCACGCCGGAGACGTCGAGATTGTCCTTGATTGCGATGGGCAAACCGTAGAGATAATGCGCCGGAACGTCGGCATGTTTCTGCCGCATGATGCGCTGCGCGTGTTTGCGCGCGCGGTCAAGACATAGCGTCACCAACGAATTGAGCCTTGGATTGGTCGCTTCGATGCGCGTCATCGCGGCATCGATCAGTTCCAGCGGCGAAACTTCGCGCCGCTTGAGCAGCGCCACCGCCTCCGTTGCGGTGAGCTTGGAGAGTTCTTGTTTCATGGCCAGAAGTCCGGGTTCAGTTTGAGCCAACTAAGATAGTCCGCCATCGCCGACTGCGGCGGAAAGCGCGGGCGAAAGCCGATGTCGTGTTCGATGCGGCCGACGTCCATCGGAAAGCGGTCGGTATCGGTGTAGCCGATATTCGGCGTCTCATCCGCTGCAGCGACGCGGAAGTCGAAGCGCGGATACGTGTCTTTCAGGATCTCGCACCACGCGAGCACCGAGCCCGACCAGTCGAAACCCGAACTCAGATTGTAGATGAAATGCCGCGGTGCGCTCGCCTCCAAGAGCGCGACAAGGCCCGCTGCGACGTCGCGGCTGTAAATCCAGTCGCGCCTGACTTCGCGCGGTGGCAAGACCGCGGTCTCGCCCGCGAGCGCAAGACGCGCGAGCTGAGAGTGGGTGCCGAAGTTGTCGCGCACGCCGGTATCGCGCTCCCAGGGACCGACCAGGGTGCCTAATCGCGCGCACACCACATCCACACCCCACAGGTTTTTCAACCGCAGCGCGATGCGCTCGGCCGCGAACTTGGTGATCGCGTAAAGCGTCACCGGCAGTGCCGGCGTGTTGTCTTCGTAGATGCGCCCGAAGCGCCGCAACGATTCGCCGTACACCGCACCCGAGCCGGTATAAACCACGCGCCTGACCTGATGTTCGCGGGCCGCTGTGAGCACGTTGATCGTGCCCTGAAGGTTGACCGCAACGACGCCCGCCGGATCGCTCGCTTCGCGTTTGGGCCCTGAAGTCACCGCGGCGCAGTGCAACACACGGTCAATACGGCGCGCAGCGAACGCTTTGCCAAGCGCCGCGGCATCGAGCACGTCGCCCGCCACCCACTGAAGCCGCCCGCGCTGCGTCGCCCAGGCGCGCTCGGCCGCCGGCGGCGGGGCGCCGCGGTCGAACAATACGACTTCTTCCCCGCTTGCAAGCAGTGCCTCGACCAAGTTCAGACCCACGAAGCCGGCCCCGCCGGTCACCAGTATCGCCACTCGTCACCTCGTTAGAAACTTAACAGCATAAACGCAAAGGACGCGAAGGAAGACGAGAGAAATCAAAACAATCAAACGGGGCAAGCAAGAGACGTGGGCTTCTCTCGCTATTTCCTCTCTGCGAGGGAGGAAACTTGATTTTGCTTTCCTTTGCGCCTTTCGCGAACCTTTGCGCACCCCTCAAGGCACCCGTCAAGCGGGTATTGAGAAGAAGGGTATTGAAAAGAATCCTTCGCGTTCCAGCTTTTGAACTCGCTGCCGGGACGCCACGCGTCTCCTCCGCGCGAGTGTACAGCGCAGAGGCGGATCGTGATAGGCTTGCGCTTCTGCAACACAACCGCTGTGTCCGCATTACAAGAACCAGGTTGAGGAACCCATGAAAGTTGCCGATTCCACCCTCGCCCGCACCGGTGTGCAGCCTCTGAACGATCCGCAACAAGGAAACAGCGACGTCGCGTCGGCTGCGTGCGCGCCTCCACGGTCGCATCCCCAAGGGGCGCGTCGCAGGGCGGAGGAGGGTCCCTATGGGATCTGACCCCAGAGACGCGCACAGGGGCGGTAGCGACGCGCTCATGGCCGGTTTAACGGTCGCATCCCCGCAAGCGGGTCCCCTGCTCCGCGTTTCACCGGCCCCTGCTCCGCGTTCCGGCGCGCAGATCCTCGTCGACGCGCTCAAAGTCCAAGGCGTAGACCTCGCGTTCGGCGTGCCCGGCGAATCCTATCTCGCGGTGCTGGACGCGCTGTACGACGCGCGCGACGCGATCAAGTTCGTAATTTGCCGTCAGGAAGGCGGCGCCGCCAACATGGCGGAGGCCTATGGCAAGCTCACCGGCCGTCCCGGCATCTGCTTTGTCACGCGCGGCCCGGGCGCGAGCAACGCTTCGATCGGCATCCATACCGCGCACCAGGATTCGACGCCGGTGATTCTCTTCGTCGGCCAGGTCGGCAACGATGTGGTCGAGCGCGAGGCGTTCCAGGAAATCGACTTCCGCCGCATGTTCGGCCAGATGACGAAATGGGTGGCGCAGATCGACCGGGCGGATCGTGTGCCGGAGTACATCAGCCACGCGTTTCATACCGCGGTGTCGGGACGGCCCGGGCCCGTGGTGCTCGCGCTGCCCGAAGACATGCAGACGCAGACGGCGTCGGTCCCGGATACCGGGCGCTATCACCGGGTCGCGGCCCATCCCGG
Organism: Betaproteobacteria bacterium RIFCSPLOWO2_12_FULL_62_58; assembly: GCA_001772005.1. Classification (GTDB taxonomy): domain Bacteria; phylum Pseudomonadota; class Gammaproteobacteria; order Burkholderiales; family SG8-41; genus DSOT01. Next base: position 27,901 of record MERI01000122.1, read on the forward strand.
CGCGGCTGAAATGCAGCAACTGCGCCAGATGCTCTCGCATGCCGAGCATCCGCTGGTGCTGGTGGGCGGGCCCGGCTGGAACCACCAGGCGTGCGAGGACCTGCGGGCGTTCGTTACCGCATTCAATCTGCCCGTCGCCTGCACGTTCCGCGCGCAGGACCTGATCGACAACCGCGATCCGCATTACGTCGGCGACGTGGCGGTGGGTCTCAATCCCAGGCTCGCGGAGCGCATCAGGAACAGCGATCTGCTGCTCGCGATCGGCGCGCGTCTTGGGGAGTGGACCACTGTCAAATACACCCTCATCGAGGCGCCGCGCCCGAGACAGAAGTTCATCCACATCCATCCCGGCGCGGAAGAGTTGGGGCGTGTCTATCAAGGCGACCTGCTGATCAATTCCGGGATGCCCGAATTCGCCGCTGCCGCGCAGGCGCTTGCTCCGGCGAGGATAGTATGGGACGAGTGGACGCAAGGGGCGCGCGCCGACCTTGAAGCGTGGCAGCAGCCGGTGGCCGTCCCCGGCGGGCTCAACATGAGCGAAGTGGTGAATTTCCTGCGCCGGCGGCTGCCGCCGGAGACCATAGTCACCAACGGCGCCGGCAACTTTTCGATCTGGGTGCACCGCTTCTATCAGTACACCGGCTTCCGCACCCAGCTTGGTCCCACGAGCGGCGCCATGGGTTACGGGGTGCCCTCGGCCATCGCCGCCAAGCTCGTCCATCCCGAACGTCCGGTCGTGTCGTTCTCGGGGGACGGCTGCTTTTTGATGAACGGGCAGGAACTGGCGACCGCGATGCAGTACAACCTCAAGATCGTGTTCATCGTCGTCAACAACGGCATGTTCGGCACGATCCGCATGCACCAGGAACGCGAGTATCCGGGGCGTATCAGCGGCACGGAGCTGAGAAACCCCGACTTTGCCGCGCTCGCGCGCGCCTACGGCCTCTACGGCGAAATCGTGGAAAGCACGGCGGACTTTGGGCCCGCCTTCGAGCGCGCATTTAACGCCAGGACTTCCGCGCTGCTCGAACTGCGCATCGATCCCGAAGCGATCACGCCGCGCACCACGCTGTCGGCGATCCGCGCCGAAGCGCTGAAAAACAAGAAATAGCCGCAAAGCCGGTCCTGGGCCTGGTGAAGGGGCGCCAAGAGCGCCAGAAAAATTCAGGCGAGAGGCGCCTGATCTTAAAATTCTGAAACGGATTTCACCTCACTCCTCAATCCTCAATCCTCAATCCTCAATCCTCACTCCTTGATCCTTGATCCTCAATCCTAACCAAAACATGGTTCGATATCTCAAAGAAAGCGATGTCCAGCAGCTCCTCACCATGCCGCTCGCGCTGGAACGGGTGGAGCGCGCATTGCAAGACCGCGCCCTGGGGCGCGCGGTCGACGTGCCGCGGGTGCGCACCCGCATTCCCGCCGGCACGCTGCACGTGCTGGAGGCCGCGGCACCGGAGCTGAAACTGATCGGCTACAAGGCGTATTACTCCGCGCGCGGGAAAGGCACGCGTTTTTTCGTGCAGATGTTTGACACCGAGAGCGGCAAGCTCGACGCCATTCTCGAGGCGAGTTACCTCGGAATGGTTCGCACCGGCGCAGCGAGCGGCGTTGCAACTCGCCACATGGCACGTGGCGACGCTGCTGTAGTCGGCATGATCGGCGCGGGCAAGCAGGCCGTCGGACAGCTTGAGGCCGTATGCCAGGTACGCACGATCCGCGAGGTCAGGGTCTACAGCCGCACGCCGGAACGAGCACGCAAATTCTGCGAGGCGATGTCACCGCGGCTGGGCATTTCCGTGCGGCCCGTGGCGACTCCCGTCGAGACGGTGCGCGGCGCCGATATCGTCAATGTCATCACTAACGCGGCAACACCGGTGTTGGCCGGCGAGTGGCTGCAACCCGGACAGCACGTCAACGCCGCCGGTTCCAACGCGCTCACGCGCCGCGAGCTCGACGAGCAGGCGGTGCGACGCTGCGCACGAATCGCGGTGGACTCGCGTGGCACCGCCCGCAACGAGTGCGGCGACCTGCTGCCGCTGGTCGAACAGGGCTGGCTCGACTGGGATGCCTTGCCTGAGCTCGGCGAAGTGATTGTCGGGCGCGTGCCGGGACGCACGGCACCGGATGAGATTACGCTTTTCGAATCCCACGGCATGGGTATCGAGGACTTGTATGTCGCCGGCCGGCTCGTCGCGCTCGCGCGTGAGCGCGGCGTCGGGATCGACCTGCCGATCGGAGATTGAGGCGCAAATGTATTGTCATCCATTTACGCAAAGGTCAATATTGACGCTGACCGGAAGGGGCGCGCTCCTCGCTCTTGCGCTGCTCGGGGCGGCGGCATCGGCCGCTGATCAAGGCAAGATCACGGAATTCCAGCCGGAACGCGGCACGCTGCTCATGCCGCAGGACTGTCGCCGGGCGCAGGACAAGGCGCGCTGCGCCACGGACAACCGCGCGCTTGACTTCTGCCGCAACGAGAAGGACGCCAACGCCGTCTTTGTCTGTCTGCGCGCCAACCAATCGCCGCTCCCCTGTGAGGGAAGGAAAACCGCGAGCAACAAGCAGCGATGCGAGCGCATGAACCGGATCTATCAGCCCTGCAAGGGCAAGCGCGGTTCGGAACTGGCCGCCTGCGTCGACCAGCGCAGGGGGCGGGGAAAGGGCAGGAAATGATTTCTGGAACGATGCGGAAAAAAATCTCGGTGTAACGAGCGATCACACCGAGATTTTTAAATATCTTGAAAAGTCAGAAGGGTAGTCTGCGCATCAAGGCAACAGCACAGTGGACCCCGTCGTCTTGCGCGCTTCCAGATCGATCTGGGCCTGGGCCGCGTCCCGCAGCGGGTAAGTCTGGTTGATCGAGATTTTCACTTTCCCGCTCTTCACCACCGCAAAGAGCTCGCGCGCCCCTTTCACCAGATCCTCGCGCGACGCGGCGTAGGTGCCAAGGGTCGGCCGCGTCAGGAACAGCGAGCCCTTCTGGGCGAGGATGCCGGGATTGAATTGCGTCACCGCCCCCGAAGCGTTGCCGAAGCTGACCATCACGCCGAGCGGTCTCAGGCAGTCGATCGAGCCCATGAAAGTGTCCTTGCCGACACCGTCGTAGACCACCGGCACGCCCTTGCCCTTGGTGATCGCCTTCACCCGCTCCACGAAATTCTCTTTCGAGGTGACGACGACATGCTTGCACCCGGCTTTCTTCGCTAACGCAGCTTTTTCTTCGCTGCCGACCGTGCCGATGACGGTGGCGCCGAGGTGCCTGGCCCATTGGCACAGGATCTGGCCGACGCCGCCCGCCGCGGCGTGCACCAGGATGGTGTCGCCCTT
>MERI01000123.1 GCA_001772005.1 Betaproteobacteria bacterium RIFCSPLOWO2_12_FULL_62_58
CATGCTGGTGCCGGCGAAGACGCCGCGCGCCCTCGTCAACCGGCTGCACGCGGAGACGCTGAAGGTGCTGCAACAGCCGTCCGTAATCGAAAAGCTCAAGGCACAGGGGATCGAACCGTTGCCGCTCAAACCCGCTGAAATTGACGCCATGATCGCGAAGGAGATCGGAAACAATCTCGCCATCGTCAAAGCGGCGGGGCTGAAATTTAACTGATCAATGGAATAATCCAATCGAAGCCGCCGCTCGCCAGCGGAAGCTTTTTGACGCCGACACTCCGATCCTTGCGCATGCGTATTTCTTCGGACTTGGTATGGCAAATGCACTTGCGGTTGGTGCCGAGGGCTGTCTCGTCATCATCAGGCCGGGGCGGAAAGAACCTGCTGATGCGATGGGTGAACTCCTGCTCAATCCAGCGAAAGGTGGCATTACCAATCCTATGCCTGACCTCACTGGAATGCCCGCGCCCACCACGCCGATGGGATACAACGCGAAGGAGTTACCGATGGGCGTACAGATAGGGCGAAGGATTTTCGCTGACCCTTTGGCTTACCGAGTGGCGTCGGCGTACGAGGATGCCACCCGGTCGAGCCGTCACTCGAATCTTCAGCGGTTTCGAGCTCTCAGCTCCCGAGAGGGCAGGGTTGGCCTGCATAGCCGCGCCTGCGGCACTGGGGCGTAGCGGCATCACCAACAACGTTCTCAACAGGAGGAAGAATGGCCGAACAGGAACAAAGCATAAACCCACAGCAGGCGCGCGACAATGAGACCGCGATGCGAGCGGATAAACGCTTCGACTATTCCGCAATCGTCGACCGAAAGCCGCTTAAGCTGCCCAAGGGGGCACGGCTGATTGTGTGGCCCGTCGTCAATATTGAAGAATGGGATATCACGCGGCCGATGCCGAGACAATACTCGAATCCTCCGGGTGGCGTGACGATCGTGCCTGACGTTCAAAACTGGGGTTGGCACGAGTATGGAATGCGCATTGGGATCTGGCGCATCATGGACGCGCTCAAAAAGCACCGGATCAAGCCGACAATGTCGATCAACGCGCGAGTGTGCGAGACGCGCCCGCGCATCGCGCAGGCAGCGCTGGACGCAGGCTGGGAGTTCATGGCCCACACCTATGTGCAGATGCCGATACACAAGATCGAAGATCAGCGGGCGATGATCCGCCAGACCATAGATGTGCTAAAGAAGTTCACGGGTAAGACTCCAACCGGCTGGCTTGGACCCGGACGCGGCCAGACACCAGCGACGCTCGATTACGTCGCGGAGGCCGGATTCACATGGTTCGGCGATTGGGTGATGGACGAGCAGCCGTTCTATGTAAAGACAAAACACGGTCCCATACTATCGGTGCCGTACTCGGTGGAGCTCAACGATATACAGATTATGCTGAACGATTCTCACGGATCGGACGTGATGCTGAAACGCGTTCGCGAGGCGTTCAATCTGCTTTACCGGGAATCAGAAAAAGGCGCGCGGATTCTTTCTTTCGGTGTCCATCCGTACATCAGCGGTGCGGCACACCGCTTCATGTATTTCGACGCGATGCTCGCTTACATGAAGAAGCAAAAAGGCGTGGTGTTCTGGCAGGGCGAGGAAATTCATGATTGGTATCGTGATGCTTCGGGCGTCAAATAACTGACGAGTAATTATGGTTCTTGACTTCGCATCAATTTCAGTGCGGTAAGCGCGTGGGCACCAGATGGTGCGCTGGACGTCTTCGCGAGAGTCATCGGCCAGAAGCTCCACGAGCATTGGGGCCAGCCGGTGATCGTGGACCGACATAGGCTGGAACCGGCGGGGATGTGGCTATCGACCTGTCCGCCGTCGCGCCGACTTCCATCGTTGAATCATGGTACCACGAAGGGTCCTTGCGTCAGTTTTGCGTCAGCCCGTTGAGCGCTGTTGAACATTGTTGAGCAAATCGGCACAGCGAACGCATGGACGTAACATATTGAATGATAAATAATTCCAAACGACTACCCTGGATGGGGTGCCGGTGGTCGTGAGTTCAAATCTCACCGCCCCGACCAGACAATCAAAGACTTGCGAAGGGCGGAAGTTTTAAAATTTCGCGAGTTTTCCAACCAGTTGGAAAATTCGGACTGGCTTTTGATCTTGGATTGCAGAAATCGCTTCCCAAATGCGCTGCGACCTTGTCGCATCGTCGTAACGTATCAGGATTCGCCTTTCGAGCTGCCATCTCACCGCTTTCCATTCGATGGAGATCTCGATAACCAGTATCCGGCGTGCTCCTTCGTGAAAAATAATGTAACGACGCCGGCTTGCGCCAACTAAGACGCGCACCTGCAGCGCGGCCCGTGGAATGCAATCACCCCTATTCCCAGGGTCCCATATTTACGCAACTTGCGTACATACGCAGATTGCGTATAATGTGCATGTGTGAAGGCCGTCTTCGTTGAATTGCCTGCTTTCGAGCGCCATCGTGCAGACTATCTTGACGATGTGGCATTCGGGCAGTTGCAGCATGCGTTAATAAAGAATCCCGAAGCCGGCGAAGTGATCCAAGGGACAGGGGGCCTGCGGAAGGTTCGATTCGCCGATACGCGGCGCGGGAAGGGAAAGCGCGGCGGCCTCAGGGTGATCTACTACTGGTGGGGTGCAGGTATGCAGTTCTGGTTGTATACGTTGTACGATAAGGCCGAAATGGCGGATCTGACACCGCAACAGCGCAAAGCGTTGAGGGCTATGCTCAAGACGGAATTGGAATCGAGGAGAGCGATATGAAGGCATCGGTAAAGGCTAAACGGAATCGCGCGCCCAAGCGTGATTTGTTCGCGGAGTTGAGCGAAGGCATGACGGCGCTCGCAGAGGAACGGCAGGGCAAGCGTACGCTGCGCACGCATGCAGCGGAATTCAAGCCTGCTCCTGACGTCACGCCGCGGGAGTTGGTGCGCGTTCGGCAGCGCCTCAAGCTTTCGCGGACGCTGTTTGCCGTCTACCTTCGCACCAATGTCCGCACGCTGGAGAACTGGGAACAAGGGCGCGCGAAGCCGAATGCGCAGGCGGCGTTGCTGATCAATCTCGTGAAACGTTTTCCGGACACCGTGGAACGGCTTGCCGCCATTTAGAGCGTCAACCTTCAATGGGTCAAGCAGACTTCGACTACGATCCACAGCGGTGCGGCGCAACGTCCGTCCAGGCCCTGACCGGGCGGTCCTGACAAACTCAGATCGTCCTTTTGATATCCGTACCGCGAAATCTTCACCGGCGCTGCGCTCGCCCTACGCCTACCCTGACACCCGTCGAATGCTGTCCCCGGCACGCTGACAAGCAACGGTGGGAGTGTCGCCAAAATCAACCCACGCCGCCCTTATCGCTCGCAAATCCACGCCCCGGTTGCGCGTTCGTTTCTCCTCGCAACCGCGAACATCCAACTACTGGTGAAATGCTGGCGGAAAGCGATCCTCTTCAATCCGCAGATTCAAGCTGCGAGCTTCGACTTCAGCCAGCGAACGATCAGCCCAATGATTTCTTCGTCGGTCGTTCCGGGCGAGCGCCCCATGTGCCCGCCTTCGGGATAGACGCGGGCCTCCTTGGGGTTTCCGTATTCGAGCAGGAGGTAGAGGTCCTCGATCGGTTGCTGATCGTCCTTCTTGCCGTTGACCAAAAGCAGTGGCGCTGATGGGCACTCCAGTAGCCCCTGGTCCTTGGGCGCGGCAACGCGCGTGAGTCTCGCCATCCTGGCGAGGATGTTCGACTGGCGGAACGCGCTCGTGGTCGTGCAGCCTGCGACCATGATCCGGTGGCATCGCGCCGGGTGGAGGCTATTCTGGCGATTCAAGTCGCGACCCGGTAGACCGAGAATTCCGACTGAACTGCGAGCCCTGTGCTCCGCAAAAATCCGCGAGCGCGTGATTTGACTGGATGTGCGCTGTAAGCGACCCCAAAGCGTGGGTTCAAATCCTGCCGGGCGCGTGATCGTTCGCCCAGAACCGGCGGAAATAGGCTCCGCGCCATTATTTGCGGAACACAAAACTGGCTCAGAAAGGCGCGGCGCGGAATTTTTGCGGTCCACAGCACCTCTAAAAATCTGGTTTTCATCGTTCCCGAATGTGGAACCGTGGATTCAATGGACTTCTGGCTTCGCACTTTCGCGGAAACGACGTTCTAAGAGGTGGCCTTATGATCTTAGCCACGCCGTTCTTTTGCCCCTCGTCTCGCGCCTCACGTTCTCACTCAGACAATGGCAATTTGACTCGCTTGCCGCTGTTGGTGGAAAGTGCGATCGCGAGCGTCGTTTCCAGGGTGATACGCGCTTCCTTCGGCGTCGCTATGACGCAGCGTTTTCCCGTCGATAGATGGTCGAGCCACGCACGCGTCTCGCACGCAGTCGGCCCCCACAAATCGCCGAGCGCCCAGTCGCCGGGCGCGCCACTACCCAGAAACACCATATTGACGTTGTGGTTCGGCAGGTAAACGTGCGGGACGCCTTTTTCGCTGTACATCAGTTGATCGGTATGATCATCGTCGAGGATTATCACGCCTTCGGTACCGAGTAGTTCGAACCGAGCAGAGTGGCCAAGCGCAGGATATTTTGCGGGCAGCGCGTAGCTGACGCCCAAATTGACAACGGTACCGTCGGCGTAGGTCAGTATCGCCCAGTTCACATCGTCAACATCGTAGCCCGCAGCCTTAAGCACGCCTTTCTGCCCGCATGCGAAAACATCGACCGGCGCGGTGCCTTCGAGCATCCAGTTCATGAGATCGACATAATAGGTGAGCGAATCCACAATCGGTGTTGCGCCGGGATTGCGGCTGAGCTGCCCAAGCGCCTGCGAGCGGGAATTGTAGACGCGCGCTGCGGCGCCGACTATTTTTCCGATCCGACCCTGTACAACCTGTTCCTTTGCAAGCAGGTAGCGGTGATAGTAACGTCGGCTGTAACCCACGCGCACTTCCACGCCCGCCTTGCTAGCCGCGGCTATGATGCAGTCGGCATCCGCGACGTTCAACCCGATCGGCTTTTCCACCAGCACCGGCTTGCCGAGTTCTATCGCCTGCAATACCGGCTCGAGGTGCTCGCCTTCGCTGGTCGAGACGATCACCGCATTGACTTCCGGTCGCGCTATGATTTCCCTGTTGTGGGCCGAGAAAAATTGCGCGCCGACCTGCTTCGCAAGCTTGCTCGCGTTACCCTCATCAAGATCGGAGACCGCGAGAAAATTGACCGCAGGGTGTTCGGCGGCGAACCGCGCGCGCAGCGTCCCGATGCGGCCCGAACCTACGACCGCGATTCCAAGTTGTTGTTTGATCATGATGATCGCCGCGTCATTCAGACCAGAATGATGAATGATATTTGCCGATATAAAACCGCATAAAACTCAGGTACTAAAAAAATACCGCGAAAAATGAGCATCTAATCGATGGCTGAGTTCGAATGGCGCATTTGGCGCCCTGAGAATCACCGCTTCATTGCTTTTCCTTTGCGGCCGGACCAATCAGCGGAACATGTCCTTGGCGGCTTTCAGGAACAGTGTGCGATTGACGCCGTCGGAATGCAAAAACGCGGCAGCATCCCGCACCAGCTTCTCGACCCCAAACTCCTTCATGTAGCCGTGCCCGCCGTGAATCTCCATGCACCAAGTGGCGATCTTCCACGCGACTTGCGCAGCCATCGCCTTGGGCAATGTGGCCAGCGTAGCGTCCCAACCTTGTTCGCGGTGATCGGCGAGCCATGCTGCCCGGTGGATGTACGAGCGCGACGCATCGATCAGCATGCGCATCTCGCCGAGCTGCGCGCGGATGCCGTCGTGCTCGATAATCGGCTTGCCGCCCTGCACACGCATTTTCGCCCATTCAACGGCCTTCTCGTAGAGCGCCACCGCAACCCCGAGTACTGAGGCGCCGGCATAGGCATTCGACGCCGGCAAGAAGTCGGCGTACACGGCGCGGAATTTGCCCACTTCGCCGACAACATTCGCGTCCGGAACGAAACAGTCCTGGAACACAAGTTCGGCGTTGTTCGCGAGGCGCTCTCCCATCTTGTCGTGCACGCGACCGATGGTAAATCCCGGCTGCCCGCGCTCCAGCAAAAAGCAAGTCGCGCCGTCAGCCATCGTCTTCTGCCGGTCGGTCTGCACCGCCACCAGATAGTGGCTCGCGCGGTTGCCGTTCGAGATGAATTGTTTCATGCCGTTGACGACCCAGCCGCCACCTGCGCGCTCGGCACTGGTCGCGAACGGCACCGGAAATGACAGGTACCGGTCCGAGGCGTTGCCGGGCTCGGTATTGCCTATCGCGAGCAGGCCGCGCGGATCCGCGGCGAATCCGGGCAGCACGCGCTTCCGCTGCGCCGGATTCAGCGCGCGTTGCATGATCTGGGCTATCTTGAACGTCTGCGCCATGATCACGGACACGCCAAGGTCGGCCTTGGCCAGTTCCTCGACGACCATGGCCGTGGTCAGAGAGTCCACTCCGAGGCCTCCCCATTGCTCGTCCAGCGTCATCGTGCGGATACCGAGTTCGTGCGCCTTCTCGACGATTTCCCAAGAAAAACAATCGAGCGGATTTTTATTGGCATCCAGACTGGCCGCGCGCGGCGTGACTTCGTCCCTGACAAAACGTGTGACCGTTTCCAGAATGGCGCGCTGATCCCCGTCGAGGACAAACATCTTTTCCATTTCGGGTTTTCTCCTTCCCCCGATTCCACCCGTCAGCTTATGCATCAGACACGATGCGGAGGACTTAGCTACAGTTTTCCCGGGCGCACGGACTTGGTTGGGTTAGCTGGATTATTCAGTTGATTTTTTTTAAACCGCTTGCCTCGGCGACTTTCGCCCACTTGGCGATCTCGGCGCGCAAGAACGCAGCAAACTCCTGCGGTGAGCTCGCGACTGGCTCGTTGCCGCTCTTCCTCAGCGTTTCCTGCACCTCCGGCCTCATCAATGCGCGGCGCGATTCCACATACAGCCGCTGCACGATGTCCGAAGAAGTGCCCGCCGGCGCATATAAGCCATACCACCCCGTCACTTGGTAACCCGGGAGCGATTCGTTGATAGTCTGCACATTTGGAATCTCGGTAACGCGCTTCGGCCCGGTCACGGCGATAGCGCGCACTTTACCCGACCTGGCGTGCGGGAGGACTGCAGCCGTACTGCCGAAGACGAAGTCAATCTCGCCGGTGATAAGCCCGATCACGGAGGCTCCAGCGCCCTTGAAAGGAACGTGCGTCCAGCGGACACCCGCCATCAACTCGAACAATACGCCTGGCAGATGGGTGCCGCTGCCCGTGCCCGAGGAGCCGTAGTTCAGTTGGCCGGGTCGCGCCTTCGCCAGCGCGATAAGCTGCTTAACTGTCTTTACCGGCACGGCTGGGTGGCTCGCGAGCACGAATTGCCCGGATGTGAGTTGTGAAATACAGACGAAGTCCTTCAACGGATCGTATGGGAGCGTCGCGCGCAGGATTGGGTGGATCGACATTTCGGTCGCTGATATGAGCAACGTATAGCCGTCCGGCTGCGCTCTTGCCACCGTCGCGGCACCTATAGTGGCGGCGGCCCCCGGTCTGTTGTCGACCAAGAACGTGCCGCCGGTCTGCTCGGCCAGATTGTTTGCAAGCAAGCGACCAACGAAGTCAGTGCCACCGCCCGGCGAGAATGGCGAGATGATGCGAACCGCTTGGGCGGGCCAAACTTGCGCCGCGGCGGGCGCAACCATTACGCACGCGACCGAGAGTGCCACCGCGTTAACGATAGCGAGTTCGCGCTTTAGTCTCATCTCCGAATGTTCCTTGGAGGCGTCAAGAAGGTATTTATATGACGTGGATACGTCCAACGCTCGCGAGCATCCACTGGCGTGTTGTGGCAAACCTTGCCGCCACAGCCTAAGCCGTGTGCTTTGATCGCAGGCGATCGGCCAAATTGTCGGCCGGCTCGCGCCTAGCGACAGTTGAAGACTCACCGGCGCGCGCCAAATCCCCCGTCCCACCATCCCCCGTGGCCGCGTCCGCTTCCTGTTCTCTCCGGTCAATCGCCAAGCGCCGCTGGAAGATCTGGGGAACACGGTCGTTCAGGACGAGGGTAAATACATCGGCCCGGTTATAGTGGCCTGCGAAGTCGTGCGTCACCTTCGCAAGAACGCAGTCTTCTAAATCGACGTCGGCATAAAGTATGCCCTCTTCAGGCCCCATAGGGCCGGCAAGCACTCGGGTATCAGGTCCGATGATTGACGACCCACCGCTGAGTTCTGGATTTGCCAGGAACTCACGATCCTCTGGCGTGTAGGCTAGAACCTCCTTCATTTCGTCGCTGACGGTACCGCAGGCGTTTATCACGAAAGCCTTGGACATAAAAGCAAAAGAGCGCCCGGTTACGAGCCCACGGTCGGATCGCGGAAGTGACGAGCGGCCGGGTAAGCTAGGCCAGCTTGCAACATGGATAGCTGTCTCCTCGGCAATAAGCGCGAAAATCGCCAACGGGTTCGAGTTCTCACCGCAGACGAGGCCGCTAATTCTCCCGTACGCACTGTCGAAAGCCCGTAGCGTGTCACCGCGGCCCCCGGTGTGCACCAGCCGCTCGCCGACCGTCGGCACCAGCTTTTGGTGCTTCCCGAGAATTTGTCCATTGGGAGCGAGGAACAACTGACTATTAAACAATGTGCCAAACGTGCCAGGCCGTTTCTCGCATAGACCCATCACGACATAGGCGCCTGCCTGGCGTGCGGCGTCGGCCAACGCATCAGTCGCCGGCGATGGTATCTCTACCGAGTTCTTAAAGAGCTCTGTAGCTAACCGCCGGGCCTGCTTAGTAGTAGTGGGATGGAAGTGGTACCAAAGTGGGTGCCCGGGAACGAAGCCCTCGGGGAACCCAATGACTTTAGCACCTGCAGCGCCCGCTTCTCGGATGAGCCGGCATGCCTTCTCGACGGTTGCCTCGCGGTTAAGAAAGACCGACGAAGCTTGAACGGCAGCCAATCGAATTTTCGGATACGTGTCGCCCATTACAGCGCCTCCACTACGTTGATTAACGCAAAAATCACACAGCGCCTGTCACCGAGGACGGTAAGCTTCAGATCAGCACCCGCTTCTTGAGCAAGCTCAATACTGAATACTTGCGTGGTGAGCTAGCGGTTAGCCACCATCGTTTCACAGCCACGGGGGATTTGCAAGTTAATGTATCGGGCCAGCACATATTGCACGGAGAGAGATCGCCGGGCGTTTTCCCCAAGTGGAGCGTAAGGGCATCGCTGAGTTTGGCCGCCACCGAGGTTAGGCTGGTGGCGAAAAACATCATGCTATTTTTGTGACCACGAACTTCATTGAGTTGCTCGGATTGAAGACGCGCAACGCATAGGCAAAAACGCGACGCGGGCTATCGGGGTCTTCGTCGAACGGCTCGTAGCAGGTTCGACTCGGCACAATCGCCTTCCAACGGGCGTCGGCGTAGCCGAGGAACACCCGGGTTAGCTTCGGAACTGGCTAGAAGGAAATACTGCTCGCGTGCGCCCATGATAGCCGGTGAAGTAGCCGAGTCAATCGCTCCCGCAGCGCGGTAGAAGCGCTATCGGTAAATGCGATGCAGCCTCTCGACACGCCAGCGCTTAAGGCACTGGTGAGCGGTATCGATGCTAAGATTCGGGTGCAAAACCTGCCGGAACAGAAGAAGAGGAGGCAGAATTAGTTCTGCGGTTTCACGCCCTAATTCCTGCAATGATGATACATTCGAACCATCCGCAGCGAGGTTTGCATTCCACGCACTCCGAATCCGAAAGGGCAGTTCAGCATGGCTTATGAAGTAAGGGTTCCCATGATAGACACGCAAGCGGCGACGGGCGAGATCGCCCGCTACTTCGAAGCTTGCACGATGTTTCGCGGACGCGTCGCAAATTCCGCCCGCGTGTGGGGGCACATCCCGTACATCGCCAAGTTCTATTTGCTCGCCAGCATTCTGCCACAACGCGAAGGTGCAGGCACGGTGCTCTCCAGCAAGATCAAGGAAATGGCCGTCCTCAAGACCAGTCACGTCAATAGCTGCGCGTATTGAATTGCCCATAACACGGCGCTTGGTCAAGCGTCAGGCATCACGGAAGAGCAGGTGCTGGAACTCGCTTCGAGCGATTATCTCACCTCTGCGCATTTTTCTCCGCGTGAGCGCGCGGCGGTGCTGTGGGCCGAAAATGTCGCGAAGAACACGGCGCGCGAACGCGACGACGTCTATGCCGCGGTAAAACAGCATTTCACCGACGCGGAGCTCGTCGAACTGACAGACGTTTGCGGTGTGTTCGCAGTATCCAACCGTTTCCAGGACACGATGCGCCTGCCGATCGAAGAGCAGGGCGAAATCAACAAGATCAAGTCGTCAATACGCGCGGACCCCAACCGCATCAAAGCGTTTCTCGAGATGCTGATCGAGACCTGGCCGAAGGAGTTTCCCTCTCCGTCCAGCATAGACCGAACCGGCGAGACTGCCGCCGGCAGCGCATCGACGGCGCCGGCCAGAAAATTGACCGTCAATACGATGCCCGCCTATAGCGTACCCCGCGTGCCCCTACTGGACGCCGAGACCGCGCCGGTCGAGTCCGCCCGTTTTCTGTCCTCAACGCGGCCGCTGCTCGGCGGCGTAAGCAACGCGTTTCGCGTCTGGGCGCACAGTCCTCATGTCGCCAAGCTGTTCCTTCCCTACCAGATCTCACTCGAGCGGGAAGGAGCGGGCAGCATATTGCAGACGCCGCTCAAGCTGCTGGTGCTCATCCGCACTGCCCACCTGAATGCCGCGACGTACTCGCTGGCACATCGCACGGCGCTGGGCCGTGCGGCGGGAATCGCGGAAGAGCGGCTAGCGGCGCTGGGCGCTGAAGATTGTATCGCTTCGCCTCTCTTTTCCCCGCGGGAACGCGCTGCCCTAGTGTGGGCCGAGCACGTAGCCGACAACACTGCCAAACGCCGCGAGGATATTTTCGACGACCTGAAAAAGCACTTTGCCGTGGCGGAGATCGTCGAACTCACCGGCTCCTGCGCGATGGGCAACCGGCTCGACTTGGTGCACAACGCGCTGTGCGTTCCGCTCGAGAGCCCGGCCGAGATCGAAGCGCTCAATCGTTCCGTGCGCCTGGATCCAACACGGATCAAGACTTACTTCGAAACGCTGCTCGCCGACTGGCCGCGGGAATTTCCTGTCTGTCGTTCGTAATAAAACCCATTTGCTTCGCGCTAAATCGACTCGCTGCTATCTGTGAGCGTTACAATGAGCGATGAATACCAAACCGCCAGAAGAGCTATATGGAAGCGGTAACGAGTTTTCTTCCGGACTGCTCTTGCTTTGCTCGGAACTTACTCGATCGGTTGAACTCATCTCTCTGTTTTCTCCATTTCCTATACCCGGCCCGTAATTGTGCTCCGCAAAAATAGGGTCAATGCGAAGTTGACTGCATTTTCGGTGCAGGCTAGCTGTGGCATGATGAGCACGTGGTCGTGCTCACAAGGATTGGCGATTTGAGAGCTTCGTCTGATTCAGCCTTGCGTCAGTTTTGTGTCAGCCCGTTGAGCGCTGTTGAACATTGTTGAGCAAATCGGCACAGCGAACGCATGGACGTAACATATTGAATGATAAATAATCCCAAACGACTACCCTGGATGGGGTGCCGGTGGTCGTGAGTTCAAATCTCACCGCCCCGACCAATTCTTCCGACACCTCAAGCCAACGGTTGGCAGTTTGGCAGGCCAAGGCCTGCCAACATTCCCTGTTTGTAGTCCAAATGCAAAGGGCATGGTGAGATAGCTTCCAAGGCAGCGGCAAGACATTGTGTGGAGGAACAAGGTGCAACGAAAAGAACTCGGCATCGCGGTAGTGGGCTCGGGCAGGATAGGCACGCTGCGCGCGCGCCTCGCGGCAAGACACCCGGCGGTCAAGTTTCTAGCGGTATCCGATCTCGATCCTGGCCGCGCGCGCGCGTTGGCGGAACAGACTGGCGCCGACTTTCACAGTGGTGACAACGACGAGGCCATCTCCCGCCCGGAAGTAACCGCGGTGTTCGTGTCGACCCCGGAGGGCGAACACGTCGCGCCTATACGCAAGGCGCTGGAGCTCGGCAAGCCGGTGCTGGTGGAAAAGCCGATCGCGCTAACGCTCAAGGATGCCGACGACGTCCTCGCAACGCTCAAGGAAACCGGCGGAGAATTACGCGTCGGCTACAGCCGCCGCTACAAGGAGTGTTTCCTGCGCGGCAAGGAGCAGGTTGAGCAGGGGCGACTGGGCACGATCATTGGCGGCACTGCGCGCGTCTACAACTCTCGGGCGCAGGCGTTCAATATTCTCAAGCGCGATCCGCATGCGACACCGGTGCTGGACGTGCTCACCTATTACGTCGATCTCCTCTGCTGGTACATGGAGGGTAATCCGCCGGTGGAAGTCGTCGCGCGCGGGCGCAGCGGCATCATTTTCAAGCCGGCGGGGTATGGCGCCGACGACATGACCTGGGCCATCGTCACGTTCGCCGACGGCGCCATCGTCAACTTCGGCGTGAGCTATGCATTGCCCACACACTACCCGGCGCAGGGACAATCGGATCGAGTGGAGCTGCTCGGCTCCGGCGGCGCCATGATCATCGACGATGACCACCTGGATCACCTGCTGTACACGGAGAAGGGTGTCCCGCACGGGTACATGCCCGATCATCAGGTCAAAATGGCGTTTCTGGGCGCCAACACTCCAGGCGAGTGGGCGGTCGGCAGCTTCTGGGGGCCGATGGGCAACGAAACCCGCGCCTGGCTCGATTATCTCGCTACCGGCAGCCCCAGCCTGCACACTACGCCGGAGCAGGCGCGCATTAATCTGGAGACCACTATCGCCATCGAACGCGCGGCTGCGACCGGCAAGCCGGTCCGGCTGCCGCTCGAAACCTGATGGAACTGTTCACCCGCTAACGGCTGTTCACCATGCACATTGACCGGGACATCAAGCTCGACTTCAAGGACGTTCTGATCCGTCCCAAACGCTCGGCACTCCCGTCGCGCGCGGAAGTCGATATCCACCGCGAGTTTGTTTTCAAGCATTCGCAGCACCGGTTTCACGGCATCCCGATCATCGCTGCGAACATGGATACGACCGGCACTTTTGAAATGGCGCGCGCGCTTGCGCCGTTCGATCTGTCGGCGGCATTGCACAAGCACTACGGCGAGAACGAGGTGGTGGCGTTCTTTGGCTCGCTCAAGGTGAAGTCGAGCGCGTTTTATTCGATGGGCATCACCAAAAGCGACCGCGAGAAGTTCGACCGCGTGATGCAGCGAGCCGGCGCAGCGATCGAATACGTGTGCATCGACGTTGCCAACGGGTATACGGAAGGCTTCGTCAAGTTTGTCGGGAAGTTCCGCCTGACCTATCCGAAACTCACTGTCATGGCGGGCAATGTCGTCACTGGTGAGATGACCGAGGAACTGATTCTTTCCGGCGCTGACATCGTCAAGGTCGGCATCGGGCCCGGTTCGGTGTGCACCACGCGCAGCATGACCGGTGTGGGCTATCCGCAGTTGTCGGCCGTTATCGAATGCGCGGACGCCGCGCACGGCCTCGGCGGCCGAATCTGTGCCGACGGCGGCTGCACCACGCCGGGCGATCTCGCCAAAGCGTTTGGTGGCGGGGCGGACTTCGTGATGCTGGGAGGCATGCTGGCCGGCCACGCGGAATGCGCCGGCGATGTCATCGAAAAGGACGGCAAGCAATACAAGCGCTTCTACGGCATGAGTTCGCGCACCGCGATGGAGAAATACGCCGGCGGAGTTGCCGAATACCGCGCGTCGGAGGGCAAAGAAGTGCTGGTGGAGTATCGAGGTCCGGTCGCCGGCACCGTGCAGGAAATTCTGGGCGGCGTGCGTTCGGCCTGTACCTACGTTGGCGCGCGTCAATTAAAGGAACTTACCAAGCGAACTACATTTGTGCGCGTGGGATTGCAGGCGAACGACGTCTTCGACAAGGATTGACCGTCACTCTCTGCGGATACCGGCAGGTGCGGGTTTAAACGCGGCGGCATCGCGCGTCGATGCAACCGCGATGTGGGAGGAGGCAAATGAGATGAAGGTCGGATTCATGGGATTGGGCCAGATGGGTCGGGAAATGGCAGGGAGATTACTCGACGCG
Source organism: Betaproteobacteria bacterium RIFCSPLOWO2_12_FULL_62_58 (assembly GCA_001772005.1). Classification (GTDB taxonomy): domain Bacteria; phylum Pseudomonadota; class Gammaproteobacteria; order Burkholderiales; family SG8-41; genus DSOT01. Next base: position 14,104 of record MERI01000123.1, read on the forward strand.
GGGCATGAACTCACCGTTTACAACCGGAGCCGGGCCGCAGCAGATTCGTTCCGGTCAAGAGGGGCGGGGGTCGCGCAGCAGCCGATCGAGGTGCTGGATGCTGAGGTCGTGATCACCATGCTCGCCGATGACGCGGCGGTCGACGCGGTGTGGGTGGCGTCGGGACTTGCCGGGACGATGCCGTCCTCCGGCGTCCATCTCAACATGTCATCGATCAGTCTGAAAATGGGAAAGCAGCTGACGATCCTGCACCAGGCAGGCGGCAGCCAATATCTCGCGGCGCCGGTCTTCGGACGCCCTTATGCGGCGGCTCAGGGCCAGCTCGACATCGTGGTCGCCGGCCCCGATGCGGCGATTGCGCGCTGCAAGCCGCTTTTCGGCGTGCTCGGCAAGCAGTGTTTCATCGTCGGCGCCGATCCGCCCCAGGCCAACATCGTGAAAATCGCACGGAATTTCCTGTTAGGCACGATCATCGAGAGCCTGGGCGAGGCGTTTGCACTGACGCGCAAATCCGGAGTTGACGCAGCTACGTTTCTGAACATCATCACCAGCACCGCGATGAGTGCTCCCGCCTACAAGAACTACGGACGAATGATCGTCGAAAAGGCGTACGAACCCACGTTCGGGCTGAAGCTCGGTCTGAAAGACGTCGAGCTTGCGCTCGAGGCGGCAGGGGATACTCACGTGCCCATGCCCATGGCTGGCCTGCTCCGGGAACAGCATATCGCCGCAATCGCATGCGGTTACGGAGACAAGGATTGGGCGGCGCTCGGTGAATACATTGCGGAAAGCGCCGGGCTGTACTAATCTTCGTCCCATGAGCGCTCCTTTCCGTCTCGCGTGTCTGCAGCTCAATTCCGGCAACGACCTGCAAGCCAATCTTGCTGCCGTACGCCTGATGACGTGCGAAGCGGCGGGTAACGGCGCGCAGTTTGTGCTGACGCCGGAATACGCCCTCATGATGGACGGCAGCGGGCGCGTGATGCGTGAGCGCGCGCTGGGTGTCGACGGCGCACCGGCACTCGGGGCGCTGCAGTCGCTCGCGCGCGAGCACGGGGTATGGTTTTTGGCGGGATCGCTCACGGTGCGCACCGATGAGGAGCGCATCGCGAACCGCTCGTTCCTGATCTCTGCGGACGGCCATGTCGTCGCGACCTACGACAAGATCCACATGTTCGACGTCACGCTGCCCGACGGGAAAGTTATTCGCGAATCCTCCGCCTACCGATCCGGAGACCGCGCCATGGTGGCCGAGACGCCTTGGGGCAGGCTGGGCATGACGGTGTGTTACGACCTGCGTTTTCCGGGGTTGTTCCGAACGCTGGCGCAGGCGGGGGCGCAATTCATCACGGTGCCGTCCTCGTTCCAGCGCCAAACCGGCAAGGTACACTGGCATACGCTGCTAAAAGCGCGCGCGATCGAGAACGAATGCTTCATTATCGCGCCCGCCATGTGCGGCGACCATTCCGGCAACCGCCAGAGCTACGGCCATACGCTCGTCATCGATCCGTGGGGCGAGATTCTCGCCGAAGGCGGCGAAGCGCCGGAGATCGTCTATGCCGACATTGACCCCGCGCGGGTAGAGAAGGTGAGAGGCATGATCCCGTCGCTTGAACACGACCGCGAATTCCAGCCGCCGCGCGCGGGATGACATCCGGGTTTACACCAGAACCCATCTCAAGAACCGAGAAAATTGACCGCAGATAAATTCTTTTCAATACCCGCTCGACGGGTGCCTTGAGGGGTACGCCGATTAACGCCGATAAACACACAGACATAAGCGATGCGCATCCTGTTGAGCAACGATGACGGCTATTTCGCGCCGGGCATCACCATACTCGAGCAGGCACTGGCGCCGCTGGCGGAGGTGACGGTCGTCGCGCCTGAGCGCGACCGCAGCGGCGCCAGCAATTCGCTCACGCTCGACCGGCCGCTGATGGTGCGGCGTTCGCAGAATGGCTGCTACTACGTCAACGGTACGCCTACCGATTGCGTGCATCTGGCGGTAACGGGCTTGCTGGATCAGCTGCCCGACATCGTGTTTTCCGGCATCAACCACGGCGCCAACATGGGCGACGACACGATTTATTCGGGCACCGTCGCGGCCGCCACGGAAGGCTTTCTGCTCGGCATCCCGTCGATTGCGATGTCCCTGGTCGCCGACGGCGGCGATCACTATGAGACCGCGGCGCGCATTGCCGTCGAACTCGTGCAGCGCTTCAAGTCAAACCCGCTCGATCAGGCGCTGCTGCTCAACGTCAACGTGCCGGACGTGCCGTACGAACAGTTGCGCGGCGCCGAGGTGACGCGGCTCGGCAGGCGCCACAAGGCGGAACCGGTGGTTAAATCGACCACCCCGCGCGGCGATGTCGTCTATTGGGTCGGCGCGGCGGGCGGCGCGCAGGACGCGGGCGAGGGCACGGATTTCCACGCGGTCGCCCAGCGCGTGGTGTCGATCACTCCTTTGCAGGTGGATTTGACGCGCTATTCCCAGCTCGATGCGGTGAAGGGGTGGCTGAAATGAGTGCTTCACGCCACGGCGGCATCGGCATGACCTCGCAACGCACGCGGCTGCGCATGGTCGAACGTTTGCGCCGGCAGGGAATAAGAGACGAAGTGGTGCTCGCCGCCATGGGCGAAGTGCCGCGCCATATTTTCGTCGACGAGGCGCTCGCGAGCCGCGCCTACGAGGATATCGCGCTGCCGCTCGGTTTCGGCCAGACCATCTCCAGCCCCTACATCGTCGCGCGCATGACCGAGCTTGCGCGCAGCGGCCGCGCGCTCGGGAAAGTGCTTGAGATCGGCACCGGCTGCGGCTACCAGACCGCAGTGCTCGCCCGGCTGGCGAAAGAAGTCTATTCGATCGAGCGGTTGGCGCCGCTGCTCGCCACGGCGCGGCGGCATCTGCGCGACGTCCGCATCACCAACGCTCGCTTGCGGCACGGCGACGGGCTGCTCGGCGTGCCCGAGATCGCACCCTTCGACGCTATCCTCATGGCCGCCGCCGCGACGCATGTGCCGGCGGCGCTACTCGAACAGCTTGCCGCGGGTGGTAGAATGGTTTTGCCGATGGCCGGCAACCAGGAACAGCGCCTGTGCGTGATCGAACGCACGGCGCAAGGTTATGTCGAAAGAAAAATGGATCAGGTAAAGTTCGTGCCGTTGCTTCCCGGAGTTGAATGATGACAGTGGTGCTTTACTCCCGTCCCGGGCTGGGTATCGCGATGGTGCTTGCCGCCGTGCTGGCCGCCGGCTGCGCCTCCACGCGCCGGGCGCCCGTGATCGAACGCACGCCTCAGGCGAAGCCGGCCGCACCCGTCAAACCCGCGCCGACGGCAAGACCGGCGGAGCCTTCACCCGGTGTCCGCCCGGCTTTTCATACCGTCAGAAAGGGCGATACGCTTTACAGCATCGCCCTTGATTATGGCCTCGACTACAAAGATCTTGCCCAGTGGAACAGCATTGATCCGTCCAAAATCCACGTGGGTCAGCAGTTGCGGCTTGCGCCGCCGACCGGTGCCGTAGCCATCGCGCCGCTCAGGACTGCGCCTGGAGTGCTGGAGGCGCGACCCCTCGGCACGCCGGCACCCGCGCAGACAGCAGCGCCGGCACCGGCGTTGGCGGTTGGCGGAGTAAAAAGCGAGCCCAAAGGCGTGCGCGTGCCCTATTCGGACCAGCAATATGCCCAACTGGCGTCTCTCAAGCCGGAGGCGGGACTCGGCGCAAGACCTGAGGCAGGGCCGGAGCAGAAGCCGGATGCCGCGCGGGGCGAGGATGATCTGGACTGGATCTGGCCGGCTACCGGCAAGGTGATCAGCACCTTCAACGACAGCGCTAATCTCAAGGGCATCGCCATCGCCGGCAGGCTCGGCCAGCCGGTGCTGGCAAGCGCTGCCGGGAAAGTCATCTTCAGCGGCACCGGCATCCGCGGCTTCGGCCAGCTGATCGTGATCAAGCACAACAATACGTTTCTCTCCGTTTACGCCCACAACAGCCAGTTGCTGGTCAAGGAAGGGCAGAGCGTCACCAAGGGGCAGAAGATCGCCGAGATGGGCCATACCGACACCGACCAGGTCAAGTTGCACTTCGAGATCAGGCGCTTCGGCAAACCGGTGGATCCCGCCAAACTGCTGCCCGACCGCTCCGCATGACACACAGCGGGATTCGGGATTCAGGATTCAGGATTCAGGATTCAGGATTCGGCAGGTAGGGCGTGCCGTGCGCACTGATTCCGGGTGCGTGTGCGACGCACCTTGTCATTGCGAGAAGCGCGGTCGGCTTGATGCGTTGGCGGGGGGTCAGGCGCTGAAATGCCTGACCTGCTGCTCCAGCTGCTGGATGGCAGTAGGTCCGGGGCCCGCCCCATAGCGCAACGCGATGTAGAGACGGGTAATCGCAGCCACGGCTGGGGCGAGATCGGGGCGCAGGTGCGCGAGCCGCGCCGCGTAATCGCTCGGGCCTTCCGCCGGGTCGCGCGGTAGTCCCTTGCGCTCGAGCTTGCGGCAGAACCTGAGATAGGCACGCTTGACCGGATCGCGGACGACGGTCCTCAGTCGGCGCAGCATGAAAAGCGACAGCACGAGCACGATCAGGCCGGTGGCGACGATCAGAATGACCGCCAGCGTGCGCCACGTCGCGTCGTCAATGCCGACGCGCGAGAGTAATTGCCGCTGGCGTTCCGGATTGTAGCCGAGCACCCACTGGTTCCAGCTGTTGGCGAGCGAATCCCAGGTGAGCCGCATCTGGCGCAGCCACGCATAACCACCACGCATTGCGGCCGGCAGCGAATCGGTGCTGGGAACCGCGGCGGCAATTCCGGATTCCACGCGCAGCGGCGATACCGCTGCGGTGGGGTCGACGCGTATCCAGCCCTCGCCGCGGAACCAAACCTCGGTCCAGGCGTGGGCGTCGGCTTGGCGCACGATCATATAGTTGCCGACCGGATTGATTTCGCCGCCCTGATAGCCGGTGACGATACGCGCCGGAATGCCGGCGGCGCGCATCAGCACCGCGAACGCCGAAGCGTAATGCTCGCAGAAACCGCTCTTCGTGTCGAACAGGAACTGGTCGACCGAGTGCTCGCCGAGCAAGGGCGGGGACAGGGTGTAGAAAAACTTCTGGTTGCGGAACATCGAGAGCACTTCGCGCATCAGCGCCTGGTCGTCCGCGAATTTCTGGCGCAGCGCCTTGGCGAATGCGGTGGTGCGAGGATTGAAGCCCGGTGGCAGCTGCAGCGCACGTTGGAGCGCCGGCCGGCTCTCCTCAAGGCCGATACTGTAGTTGAGAAACGATTTCATGTCGTAGCGCATGCGGTTGTTGACGGGCGCGGCGGAGCGTAGCTGGAAATCAGTGGTGGCCATCGCGCGCGGCGGCACCAGTCCGGGCAGGTCGAGCGCGAACAACCAGCGCTGGTTGTGCGGCTCGACGGTCACAGCGTACTCGACCGGTGGCGAGGTCGCATCCAACCGCAGTTCGCCATAGCGCGGCGTCATCCAGACATTGTCGTAGTAGCGCGGAATGGTCCAGGTACGGCCGTCGAAATCCCACATCACCGGCCCGCGCCAGTATAGAAATTTCGGCTGTGGGACCGCCGACTTGAACTCGACGCGGAAGGCGACAGCGTCGGACAGGCTCAAATTGCTGAGGCTGCCCGGCGACATGGTGTCGGAGAGCCCGGTGACGCCGGAATAGGCGTCGTGCGGCAGGCCCCACAGCGGCCCCGTGACCCGGGGGAAGAAGAGGAACAGCACCAGCATCAGAGGCGCCGACTGTGCGAGCAGGAGCCCTGCCGTGGACAGCTGGTTCCGGTAGCCGCGCGGCGGCGGCGTGTAATTGAGCCCGATCATCGCCGCGGTGATGATCCAAACGCAGACCACCATGTAGAGCGCGGTGGCGATGGTCTGGGAGTAGAGAAAGTTGGTGATGACCAGGAAGTAGCCGAGAAAGGTCAGCAGCATGCCGTCGCGCTGCGAGCGCGTTTCCAGCAGTTTCAGCGCCAGCATGACGATGAGCAGCGCCACGCCGGCGTCGCGGCCGAAGATCGTGCGATAGTTGAGATAGATGCCGGCGGTCGCGCCGGCGACGATCATCATTATCAGCCACTTGCGCGGCAGCTCGAGGCGCGTGCGCCCGATGTAGACCCGCCACAGCACGAGCATGGCGGCGAGCATGACGACCCACCACGGCAGGCGCTCGGCGTGCGGCGCAGCGACCATTGCGAGCGCGGCCGTGAGCCACAGCGTGTTACGCAGGCTGATCGTGGCTTGGGTCATTTTGATGCGGGTTCTCGAACAGCGCGAGCGCTTCCAGGCAGCGCTCGCGCTGAGCGTCGCCGCTTCCGAGCGCGACCGTCCTGCCCGGCATCCGCAGTCCGAACGACGTGCCGAGGGCGTGCGCATCCAGCACCCAGCGTGTCATGCGGGAGAGTTTCTCCTCGACATCCATGCGCGGCGGGAGTTGGCGCCAATCGAGCCACAGCTCGGTATCCGCCCGGCCGCTGAATTGCTTGGTGAGCAAACCTTGATCGCGCGCCGCGGCTTTCCAGGCGATGTGGCGCGGCGAGTCGCCCGGGTGATATTGCCGCAAACCTGCGAAATCCTCCTGCCCCTGCCCGCGTTGCGCGCCCAGTCCGGCGTTGGATTCGGCGGGCGGTAACGGCAGGCCCCGCGGCGCGGGGCGTGGGTAAACGATGCATTGCATGTCGAGCTCGAGATAGGCCCAGCCATAGTAGAGCCCGAGCGGATACCGCGTAAACAAGGTCAGTCTTCCCGGCCGCAGCAGGCCGCGGCGCGGGGCGGGAATGCCGATGCTCGCAACGGTCGTGCGCTGCGCCGGAACATCGACGAACGTTGATTCCTTCTTATCGTGGGTGAGCCCGACGCTGTAGCGGTCCGTTTGGCCGGGGTTGTCGATGCAGACGGCAAATTGCGCTTTTTCTCCGGCGAATACCGATTGCGTGCGGGCGGCGGAGAGCTGCAGGTTGGCGAGATTGCGGAAAGTATAAATCATGGCGTTGATGCCCATCGCGACGAGCAGGAAGGTGAGGACGAAGCCCAGGCTCAGGCTGTAATTGACCGAACCAATCAGCATCAGCACCAGCACTGCCGCGAATACGAGGCCCTGGCGTGTCGGCAGGATGAACACCCGGCGCTGCACCAGGACGATGACGCCGGTCTGCGGCCCGCGCAACTGGAACAGCCAGGTCGCGAGGTGGTTCTTGAGAGCGGCGTACATCGGTAGACCGGTTATGGGTGATGGGCGATGGGTGATGGGAAAACCTCGATTCAATCACCTTCCCGCTCGGTCCAGCCCATTACCCATCTCTCATTACCCATTACCGCTCTTCAGGGAATGGCCACCTGCCTGATCAGGCGTTCGGCGACGTCTTCACCGTTGGCGCGGTTTACCTCGCCGGCGGCGCTCAGGCGATGACTGACGACGCCCGGCAGCACCGCCTGCACGTCTTCCGGAACGACGTGGCCGCGGCCGTCCATCAGCGCCCAGGTGCGGGCCGCGTGCAGGAGCGCGAGCGCGGCGCGCGGCGAGAGCCCATTCACGTAATCAGGCGCACGTCGCGTGTGATTGACCAGCGCCTGCACGTAATCGAGCAGCGCGCTCGAGGTATGGATCTGCCGCGCGCGGTGCTGCAATTCGACCAAATCCTTGACGTTCATGCACGGCTTGATCTCCGCGAGCAGGTCACGCCGGTCCTGGCCTTGCAGCAGCGCACGCTCCGCCTCGTTGTCGGGATAACCCAGCTGGATGCGCATCAGGAAGCGGTCGAGCTGCGACTCGGGCAGCGGGAAAGTCCCCACCTGGTGCGAGGGGTTCTGGGTGGCGATCACGAAAAATGGCTGGGGCAGCTTGCGCGTTTCGCCCTCGGTCGTCACCTGGTGCTCTTCCATCGCTTCGAGCAGCGCGCTCTGCGCCTTGGGCGTGGCGCGGTTGACTTCGTCGGCGAGCACCACTTGGGCGAAGATCGGGCCCGGGTGGAACTGGAAGCCGCCGCCTTCACGGTTGTAAATCGAAACGCCCAGAATGTCTGCCGGCAGCAGATCGCTGGTGAACTGGATGCGCTGGAAGCCCAGCCCGAGCGAAGCGGCGAGCGCGTGCGCGAGCATCGTCTTGCCCACGCCCGGGATGTCCTCGATCAGCAGATGGCCGCGCGAAATGAGGCAGGCGATGGCGAGCCGAATCTGGCGTTCCTTGCCGAGGATGATGCCGCCGACCTGGGCGACGACTTCGTCGATCTGACCAGTCATGTTCGAGATTTCATTGTCAAGAGTTGAGTTTGCCACATCCGCCGGGATTCGTCCTGTGTCGGGCATGTCCGGTCCGGCTTTACAGTTGAATTTCAACGCGCATGCGACAGCATCCGTGGACTCAGTTCGCGCAGCGAATCCATGAAACGGAAATAACGCGATTCGTCCGACAGTTTGCGCACGAATGCTTGTTCGATCGCCGCATCGTCGGGTCGTATCGGCCGGATGGTGACGGCGGCGCCGTCCGCCAGCTTCAGGTGGTTGACCAGATGGGAAGGATAGGGTTGCATGGGTTCGCCGTCTTTACGCCGCTGACGCCGATTCGGATGTGCTGCAGCGGTTAGACACCGGCGGAAGCCCATTATAAGATTGCGCCGTCCCGTCCGGAACCTCCGGCAGCGTCGAGTCCATGACATGACCACGGCGTTCATCAGCCATAACGACTGCCTGCTGCACAACATGGGCGCCCAACATCCCGAGCAGCCGGCGCGCCTGCGGGCGGTGGAAGACCAGCTGATCGCGTCCGGACTGATCAATTATCTGCTCCACGTCGAGGCGCCGCTCGCAGCACGCGAGTATCTGGTCCGGGTGCATGCTGCGCGCTACATCGATTCGATCGAACAGGCAGCGCCCCGGACGGGACTGGTGCACCTCGATCCCGACACGGCGATGAATCCGCATACGCTCGCAGCGGCGCTGCGAGCGGCGGGCGCGGCGGTGCTGGCGACCGACATGGTCATCGAAGGCAAGGCAGCCAACGCTTTCTGCAACGTGCGTCCGCCGGGCCATCACGCGGAACGCAGCCGCGCGATGGGTTTCTGCCTGTTCAACAACGTTGCAATCGCCGCGGCACACGCGCTCGATCGCCACGGGCTGAAGCGCGTGGCGGTGGTCGATTTCGACGTGCACCATGGCAACGGCACCGAGAACATCTTTCGCGATGACCCGCGCGTGCTGATGGTATCCACGTTCCAGCACCCGTTTTATCCCTACAGCGGGATCGAGGGCCGTTCGGAGCGCATGGTCAACATACCTCTTGCCGCCTACAGCGCGGGGCCCGAATTCCGCATCGCCGTGGAACGGTATTGGTTGCCGGCGCTTGAAGCGTTCAAGCCCGAGATGCTGTTCGTTTCCGCCGGATTTGACGCTCACCGCGACGACGATATGGCGATGCTCAAGCTGGTCGAGGCCGATTACGCCTGGGTCACGGAGAAAATCAAGGATGTGGCGAACCGGCATGCCCGCGGACGCATCGTGTCCGTGCTGGAGGGGGGTTATGAACTGCACGCGTTGGGGCGCAGCGTGATGACGCACCTCAAGGTCATGGGCGGGCTGTAGGGTGGCTGTTATTATCCGTCATTACCGCGCGATAATGTGGGAGTTTTCAAAGAGCGCCGAACGGGTGTAGCTCACCAGGATGAGTGGCCGCACGGAACGCAGACGCGAAAACAGGGTGATTGCGGCATGAAAAAGGCAACAAAAACGAAGCGTACGCGACGCAGAGGGCCCGGCAGCATGCGCGGCCCGAAAAGCGGCCCGGCGAAGGCGGTTTCGGCCTCACTGCCCAACGCCGGGGCGCGGGCATCGACGCTTAAGCCCCGGGCGGCGAGCGCGCGACGGCAGGAGTTGGCCGCGACCTTCATGCGGGCATTCGAGCATGTGCCGGTCGGCATCGCGCACAACGATCTCGAGGGCCGCTTCCTTCGCGTCAACCGCAAGCTGAGCGAGATGCTGGGATACAGCGCCGAAGAGCTGCTCGGGAAGAGCATCATGGAATTGAGCCATCCCGAGGACCGTGGCAGTCAACACCGGGCGGTGCTTGATGTCATCGAGGGTAGATCCGATTCTTTATCCGGCGAGCGACGGTTGTTGCGCAAAGACGGCTCGGTGGTGTGGGTGAACCGTACCATGACCTTGGCGCGTGCGGCGTCGGATGCGGAGTCGTACCTGATCCAGGTCATCGAGGACATCACCGAACGCAAGCGAAACGAGGCGCGAATTGCCCGCTTGAACCACGCGCGCCTCGTCATGGCGGGTTGCACCATGGCGATAGTGCGCGCCGCGACCGAGCCGGAGTTGTTCCAGGAGATATGCCGCAATCTGGTTGAATCCGGAGGTTACCGTCAAGCCTGGATCGGGCTGGCGGTCGATGATGCGGCAAAATCGATCCGGATCAGCGGCGCGGCGGGTTACGAACCTGGCTATATTGAGTCACGCGCACTCACCTGGGGCAGCGACAGCGGGCGCCAGGGCGTGATGGGGCACGTGATCGCGAGCGGGAAACCCTACATCGCACAGAATATTCTGACCGACGAGCGCTTTTCGCGGCGCCGCGTGCGGGCGCTTGAAAAGGGTTATCAGTCTTCGATCACCCTGCCGCTCAAGGTCGAGGGCCGCTGTGTGGGCGGCATCAGCATCTACGCAGCGGAGGCGGATGCTTTCGACCCGGACGAGATTGCGCTGCTCACCGTGCTTGCCGATGATGTCGCGTTCGGTGTGTCGGCGATTCGCACGCGCGAAGCGCGCGAGGAAGCGGAATCCCGCTCGCGCGATAACGCGCGCCGTTTCCAGCATGCATTCAACCAGGCGGCGGTCGGCATCGTGCACGCCGACCTCGACCGCAACATCCTCGAGGCGAATCAGAAGTTTTGCGAGATGGTGGGCTATGACGCGGAGGAAGTCCTGCGCATGAACCTGCGGCAGGTCAGCCATCCGGATGACTTGGGGCAAGACGCCCGGCCGCGCGCGCAACTCATTGCCGGAGAGATCGAGAATTTCTCATCCGAGAAACGCTACGTGCGCAAGGATGGCAGGGTCATCTGGGTGAGGCGGACGGCGTCGTTGGCGCGGGACGAGGCGGGCGATCCGCGGCACTTCATTTTCGTCGTCGAGGACGTGACCGAGCGCAAGGAACTCGAACGCCGCTTCGAGCTGACGTTCGACCGCGCGGCGGTGGGAATGGCGCTGGGCAGTCTCGACGGCCGCTACCTGCTGGTGAATCAGAGGTTCGCCGGCATGCTGGGCTACTCGCGGGAAGAACTGAAGGGCAGGGCGGTGCTGGACCTCGTGCTTTCCGAAGACCATGCCGAAATGGGGCGGTTGCGGAAAAAACTGCTGAGCGGTGAACTGGACAGCACTACCGACGAACGACGCTACATCCGCAAGGACGGACGCGTGATCTGGACCAGGCGCACGCTATCCCTGGCACGTGATTCGACTGGAACGCCGCTCTACTTCATCGGCGTAGCGGAAGACATCACCGCGAGCAAGGAACGCGAAGAGCGTTACCGCACGATCTTTGCGAACGCTGCGGTGGGGATAACGCATGTTGACCTTGAGGGGATTCTGGTGGACGTCAACCAGAAATTCTGCGACATGCTGGGCTACGCCAAGGACGAGCTCCTCGGCAAGGCGATCAAGGACATCACCTATCCGGACGACTACGCGCAGGGATTCCAGTACCGGGCGCAACTCGCACAGGGTACGGCGAAATCGGCGGGGGGCGAGAAACGCTTCGTGCGCAAGGATGGCGCGATCATATGGGCAAGGCGGACCATATCTGCCGCCTTCGATGACGCCGGCAAGCCGCAGTATCTGATCAGCGTGGTCGAGGACATCACGGAACGCAAACAGGCGGAACAAGCGTTGCGCGACGGTGAGGAACGTTATCGCAACCTGTTTGAGTTGGCCCCGCTGCCGCTGCTGGTAATGGACGAGGCGACTTTGCTGCTCTTGGCGGCGAACCGGGCGGCAGTGGAAAAATACGGCTACGCGCATGAAGAGTTTCTGTCGATGACGATTCTGGACCTGCAGCTGGAAGAAGATCGTGCGAACGTGGCGCAGCAACTGCGTCAACGCGACCCGCACAAGAGCGCGGTTTTTCAGAGGAGACATGCCACGAAGAGTGGCGAGGTGATTCTCGTTGAAGTCACGGCCCGGCCATTTGTGTTTCACGGCCGGCAATCCAGAATACTGCTGGTCAACGACATCTCCGAGCGCAAGCGCGCCGAAACCGCCTTGCAGGAGAGCGAAGAGCAATTCCGGCAGCTGGCGGGCAACATCCCGCAGGTGTTCTGGATAACGGACGTCCTGCAGCGGGAAATGATCTACGTCAGCCCCGCCTACGAGCGCATCACCGGGCGGCCGATCGAACCGCTCAAAGCGAACGCGCGCGATTGGCTGAAGATCGTCCACGAGGAGGACCGCGAGCGGGTAAAGGCGGCAAGAAAAACGGCGTTGAGCGCGCAATATGACGAAGTGTTTCGCGTGGTCCGGCCCGACGGCACGATCCGGTGGGTGCGCGATCGGGCTTTTCCCGTGCGCGATGCCGAAGGCAAAGTCTACCGCATCACCGGGATTGCCGAGGACATCACCGAACGCCGGGAGGCGGAAGAACGCCTGAAGTATCTCGCGCATTATGACGCGCTGACCAGCTTGCCGAACCGCGTGCTGTTCTACGATCGTCTGAAGCAGGAACTCGCTCACGCGCGTCGCAACAATTGGGTGGTGGCGGTGATGTTCATCGATCTTGACCGGTTCAAGAACGTCAACGACACGCTCGGCCACGGCGCCGGCGACCGGCTGCTGAGGCAGGTGTCCGAGCGCCTGACGGGGTGCGTGCGCACCGGCGACACCGTGGGTCGCCTCGGCGGCGACGAATTCGCGATCGTGCTCTCCAACATCGGCGGTCCCCGCGATGCAAGCGTCGTGGCGCAGAAGATCATGGCTTCGTTGAGCGACCCTTTTCAACTGCAGCGCAACGAGGTGTTTATCACGACGAGCATCGGCATCACGCTGTTCCCCACGGACAGCCCCGACCAGGACACACTGATCCGCAATGCCGATACCGCTATGTATCGCGCCAAGGAACTCGGCCGCAACAGCTGCCAGTTCTATACGCCGGAAATGAATGCCCGCGCGCTGGAGAAACTGAGCCTGGAGAGCAGTCTGCGGCGGGCGCTGGAGCGCAGGGAATTCATGCTGTACTTCCAGCCAAAAGTGAGCCTCGCCAGCGGCGAGATCACCGGGGTGGAAGCCCTGCTGCGCTGGCGGCACCCCGATCTCGGTCTGGTGTCTCCGGTCGATTTCATGCCGATGCTGGAGGAGACAGGGCTTATCGTGCCCACAGGCGAGTGGGTGATCCGCGCAGCGTGCGCGCAGGTCCGATCCTGGCAGCAAGCGGGCATCAAGCCGGTGCCGGTCGCGGTCAACCTTTCTGCGCGCCAATTCCAGTCCAGGGATCTCGGCGCGACCATTTCACGCATACTCGAAGAAGAAAGGGTCCGCCACGATCTGCTGGAGCTCGAGATAACGGAAAGCTCTATCGCCAACAATACGGAAGAAGCTGCCGAGACGCTTGCCTTCCTGAATGCGCTCGGCGTGCGCGTGGCGATCGATGATTTCGGCACAGGCCATTCCAGTCTCAGCCGGCTCAAGCGCTTCCCGCTCGACGCGCTCAAGATCGATAGCTCGTTTGTGCGCGATATCACGACCGATGCCGACGACGCGGCGATCACGCGCGCCATAATCACCATGGCGCACAGCCTTGGCCTTGCGGTGGTCGCGGAGGGCGTGGAAACCGAGCAGCAGCTCAACTTCCTCAGTGCCAACGGTTGCGATGAGATCCAGGGGTATTATTTTTCGACTCCGCTGTCGGCGGAGGACTGCACGGCGCTGATCCGGAGCGGGCAGCGCCTGCCGCGGCCGGGGCGAAACGCTTTGGTGGAGCCGCCGGCGGCGCTGCTGGCCGGGAATGCGGCACTGTCCGACAGGTAGCGGCCGTCGCGCACCGCGTGAGCGAAACGCTCAATCGACCAGGATCGCCGCCAGGACTTTTCTGCTTTCCGCTATCAGGATGTTGTAAGTGCGGCAGGCGGCCTTGCTGTCCATGACTTCCAGTCCAATACCGGCAGCGGTGACCAGTCGCGCCAACTCCGGTCGCGGGAAGCGCAGTGTCGCGCCGGTGCCGAGGATCACGATTTCGGGTTTGAGCGCGAGCAGGGACTCGAAATGCGCCGCACCCAGCGTCTCAAATCCGGAGATGTTCCACTCCGTGATGCTGTCGGCGGCCACCACGATGTGCTTGTCGTGGCGCACGTGGTTGATTGCCACATAGCCCGGGCCATAACCGGTGAAGAGATTTTGGCCGCTGGGGATGGCCAGCTGCAGTTTCATGGGACGTCGATAACCCGCTGATTTGCTATGGGTAACCCGCTCCGTTAGAATTATACGCTTTTTCACCGGAGCGCCTTTCCCGCCAGCAATGGAAGAGTTTCCACGCATAAGACGCCTGCCGCCGTACGTCTTCAACGTAACCGGCGAGTTGAAGCTCGCCGCACGCCGGCGCGGCGAGGACATCATCGACTTCAGCATGGGCAATCCCGACCAGCCGACGCCGCGCCACATCGTCGACAAGCTGATCGAATCCGTGCAGCGGCCGGATACGCACCGCTATTCGGTATCGAAGGGCATCCCGCGGCTGCGGCGCGCGATCTGCAACTGGTACAAGGCGCGCTATGACGTCGAGCTCGATCCCGATGCGGAGGCGATCGTCACGATCGGCTCCAAGGAAGGCATCGCGCATCTTGCGCTCGCCACCCTCGACACCGGCGATATCGTGCTGGTGCCGAACCCGAGCTACCCGATCCACATCTATGGGCCCGTGATCGCGGGTGCCGACATCCGCCACGTGCCGATGCATGCGGACGTCGATTTTTTCGAGTCGCTCGAGCGCGCGATCCAGGATTCGTATCCGAAGCCCAAGATGCTGATCGTCAACTTCCCGAGCAACCCGACCACGCACTGCGTGGAACTGCCGTTTTTCGAGCGCCTCGTGGCGATCGCCCGCGAGCATCACATTTACGTCGTACACGATCTCGCGTATGCGGACATCGTGTTCGACGGCTACCGGGCGCCTTCGATCATGCAGGTGCCGGGCGCGCGAGATATCGCGGTCGAGTTCTTCACCATGTCGAAGAGCTACAACATGGCGGGCTGGCGCGTGGGTTTCATGGTCGGCAACAAGGAGCTGGTGACGGCGCTTGCGCGCATGAAGAGCTATCACGATTACGGCATGTTCACGCCGATCCAGGTCGCCTCGATCATCGCGCTCGAAGGCCCTCAGGACTGTGTCGCGGCGGTGCGCGCCGTATACCAGGGACGCCGCGACGTCTTGTGCAGCGGACTCGATGCGGTCGGCTGGCGGGTCGAGAAACCCAAAGCCACGATGTACATCTGGGCGCCCATTCCCGAGCAGTACAAGAGCATGGGCTCGCTCGAGTTTGCGAAGAAGCTGCTGGCTGACGCCAAAGTCGCGATATCGCCCGGCACCGGTTTCGGGCACTACGGTGACGATCATGTGCGATTCGCCCTGATAGAGAACGAGGCGCGCACGCGCCAGGCGCTGCGCGGCGTCAAGGAAATGTTCAAGAAGGACGGACTATTGTGAACGAGGAACGCGGAACGATGAACGCGGAACTGAAAATTTGTTGATGATGGTTAGCGTAAATAGGAAAATCGTATCGGGCATGCCGGGATGCGCGACCGAGTCGCTTCGCGGTTTTTGTTCATCGTTCATTGTTCATCGTTCATCGTTATGAAGCCAATCAATGTCGGGCTGTTGGGTATCGGCACCGTCGGCAGCGGCACTTTCACCGTCCTGCGGCGCAATCAGGAGGAGATCTCGCGCCGCGCCGGTTGCGCGATCACCATGACAATGGTCGCCGACAAGGAGGTCGAGAAGGCAAGATCGATCGTGGAAGGGCTCGCGAGCGTGACCGCCGACGCTTTTGAAGTCGTCAATAACCGCGACATCGACATCGTGGTCGAGTTGATCGGCGGCACCACCGTGGCCAAGGCGCTGATCCTGGAAGCGATCGCCAACGGCAAGCACGTCGTCACCGCCAACAAGGCGCTGCTCGCCCGGCATGGCAACGAAATTTTTGCCGCGGCGCAGAAACAGGACGTGATGGTGGCATTCGAGGCCGCAGTCGGCGGCGGCATCCCCATCATCAAATTGCTGCGCGAGGGGCTGACGGCAAACCGCATCGAGTGGATCGCCGGCATCATCAACGGCACCAGCAACTTCATCCTGTCGGAAATGCGCGAGAAGGGAGCAGGCTTCAACGACGCGCTCAAGGAGGCGCAGCGCCTCGGTTACGCCGAGGCCGACCCGACTTTCGACATCGAAGGGGTGGACGCGGCGCACAAGCTCACGATCATGGCGGCGATCGGCTTCGGCATCCCGATGCAGTTTTCCGCGGCCTATATTGAAGGCATTTCCAAACTTGCCCGGGAGGATATCCGCTACGCGGAGGAGCTCGGCTACCGCATCAAGCTGCTTGGCATCGCCAAGCGCAAGCCTCGGGGTATCGAACTCCGGGTGCATCCAACGCTGATCCCGGCGCGCCGGCTGATCGCCAACGTCGAAGGCGTAATGAACGCGATTCTCGTCAAGGGCGACGCGGTCGGGCAGACGATGTACTACGGGGCAGGCGCGGGCGCCGAGCCTACGGCTTCGGCGGTGGTCGCGGACCTGGTCGATGTTGCGCGCATGCTTACCGCCGATCCCGAGCACCGCGTACCGCATCTCGCGTTCCAGCCCGATCGGTTATCGAACGTGCCCATCCTGCCGATCGGGGAGGTCGAGACCGCTTACTATTTGCGCATGCGCGTCTATGACAAGCCGGGGGTGCTGGCGGATATCACTCGCATACTCGCCGATCTCGGCATCTCGATCGACGCGATGGTGCAGAAGGAGCCCCATGAAGGCGAAGATCAGGTCGACATCATCATGCTCACCCACCAGACCGTCGAGAAACATGTCAACGCCGCGATGGCCAGGATCGAGACGCTGCCGGTGGTGGCGGGCAAAGTCACGCGCATCCGCCTTGAACAGCTCAACTGAGAACCTTGAGCACGAAACATGGAACGGTATAACGGACTCATCGACAAATACCGCGACCGTCTGCCGGCCGGCGCGGGCACGAAGATCGTCTCGCTCAACGAGGGCAACACGCCGCTGATCGAACTTGAAACCCTGCCGCGGCTCATCCGGAAAAACGTCCGCATCTACGGCAAGTTCGAAGGGCTCAATCCGACCGGCTCGTTCAAGGACCGCGGCATGACCATGGCGGTGACCAAGGCGGTCGAATCCGGCGCCAAGGCGATCATCTGCGCCTCGACCGGCAACACCTCGGCGGCGGCCGCCGCCTACGCGGCGCGCGCCGGCATCGCCTGTTTCGTGCTGATCCCGGAGGGCAAGATCGCGCTCGGCAAGCTCTCGCAGGCGATGATGCACGGCTCGGTGGTGATCCAGATCCGCGGCAACTTCGATGACGGCATGCGCCTGGTGCAGGAAGTCGCGAGGACCACGCCGGTCAACATCGTCAACTCGATCAATCCCTACCGGCTGCAGGGGCAGAAGACCATCGCCTTCGAAGTGATCGAGGCGTTGCCCGATGCGCCGGATTACCACGCGCTGCCGGTCGGCAACGCCGGCAACATCACCGCGCACTGGATCGGTTATTCGGAAGCCGTGTGCGAAAATACCCGGGCCTGCGCGTTTTGCGCGGGCAAGTGCAGTTTTCACAGGGCGAAGATCGCGACGCGGCGGCCGATCATGCTCGGCTATCAGGCGTCTGGCGCTGCGCCGATCTTGCGCGGTCGGCCGGTCGAGAATCCTGAGACGGTCGCCACGGCGATCCGCATCGGCAATCCGGTATCCTGGCAGCAGGCCGTGGCCGCCCAGCAGGAATCGGGCGGCTGGTTCGGCGAGTGCACGGACGGCGAAATCCTGCACGTGCAGAAGTTGCTCGCGCAGACCGAAGGGGTCTTCTGCGAACCCGCTTCCGCCATATCGCTCGCCGGCGTGCTCAAGGACCTTGAACTGGGCAAGATCGGCGAGGGCAGCACCATCGTCTGCACCTTGACCGGCCATGGCCTCAAGGACCCCGATACCGCGATCGCGCAAAGCGCGAAGCCGTTGACGGTCGATGCCGAGCGGGCTGAAATCGAGCGCGTGATCCGCGAAAATCTCAAGACCTGAACCGCCAAGATTCTTTTCAATACCCCCTTGAGGGGTACGCTAAGGCCGCCAAGAAAAACAAGAACAACAGTGGAACCGCCAAGACGCCAAGCACGCCAAGAAGTGCAAGACAAATCGCAAAGAGAAACAATCAGCCGCGGATCTGAGAGACACCGCCTGAGCAAGTAGCTCTAAAGCGTCTATGAAGGGCTGGAAACGGCCACAACCGGTCCGTCACACCTCCTCCAGTCCTGTCATTCGTGGGGCAGCTCCAATCTGAAAGCTGCCTGATGGTCAATACGTGCTACTCGGCCAATCCGGCGGGTGGAGGTGGCTCGAATGCAGGGCCGGTGTCGCCCAAGCTGCTGAAGTTGGCAGGCTGAATCGCCTAAACCGAAGTTCCTTCGGATTCGATCATAGTTGAGTAACTGAAGCTGAATGAGTTCAGCGGTTTAGTGGTGGTTTCAGTGATGCACGATGTAGCCATG
>MERI01000124.1:0-307 GCA_001772005.1 Betaproteobacteria bacterium RIFCSPLOWO2_12_FULL_62_58
CAAGAAAACCTACGACCCTCCACAGACGCCCTACCGTCGGCTGCTAGCCGCACCGGGCATTACCGAGCCAATGTGCCAGCGCCTGCAAGCAGAATATGCCACGTTGAACCCGGCGCAGCTGAAGCGGGAAATTACACGGCTTCAAAACTTGTTGCGCAAAACGGCGGCCGCTCGCCGCAGGTCAAAGACCTCGGCCACTGGTAATCCTTCGAAAAACGAAGCGATGCCTTCAACCCACGCGATTTCGGCCATGTCCTACCCTTCTCGAGAACCAAAGAATCGCTTGTAGCGCGTTTAAAGAGGTCGG
>MERI01000124.1:381-6990 GCA_001772005.1 Betaproteobacteria bacterium RIFCSPLOWO2_12_FULL_62_58
GCACAGGCTATTTGAGTCAGATTTTTAGATGAGGCAACGAAACACATTTCGGTCAGATTTTTAAATGAGGCAACACGGCGAGCCGAACGCGTTTGTGTAGTGACCCTTGAAGCCCTTGCCCTCGACGCGCCTGAACGTGTCGCCGAAGTCGAGATTGCCGGCGCCGGGCTTCAGGTGCACTTCGTATCCGTTACGCAAGGTGTCCGCGAGCCGCACCTCGCCGACCTGGCTCATGTCGAGCGCGGCAACGAAACCTTCGATGCCTTCCGGCACGAGGTGGGCGTGATTGACGGTGAACGAAAGCCTGATCGCGGGCGAGGACAGCAGCCCCCAGTAGTAGCGCCACTCCTCGATGGTGTGCGCGAGGTAATGCACCTCGGCATCCTCGGGTTCCTTGTTGAGGTTTTCGAGCAGGATGCGCGCTTTCTTCCTTTCGGCGTAGCCGGCGATGCGTTTCAGGCGCTCGAGCCCGGTTGTCATCCTGAGTTCCTTGTCCTTGGAGAAGTGATAGCCGGCGTGCATCACGACCCACTCGGCGCCGAGCTTGGGGTAGATGTCGATGTAGCTCCTGAGATACTCGTCGACCGCGTCGCTCACGTAGGGCGAGTATTCCGCGACGTTGACCGCGGAGAGCGTGTGCAGCCCGAGGTGGACGCCGTGCTTCTCGCAGGCGGCGCGCACGCCCGCCGCGCGCTTGTCGTCGAAAGTGGTGAGGGCGTTCGCGGCGGTGTCGAGCTGGATGTCGATGTACTTGACGCCGTTTTTCGCGGCCCATTCGATGCCCTCCTCCAATCGGATTTTGCGGCCCAGGTCTACGCCGATGCGTTCGCGGAGACTCACTCCTCATCCTCCCTTGTGACGTTGTTGCAGCCTGTTTATTATCGAGCATTACGTAACTGCGTTACACTGCTCGACCCTCACCCCCGCCCCCGAGGGGAGAGGGGGGAGTCGAGCGAAATCGGATTGTCATCCGGTTTCGTAAACACCAATAGTAGCTGAGGCCCGGTGATGCGGCCTCCGAAGGGAACGCATTGTACTCGATCGAAATCCCTTCAAGGCTTTTTCGCCGCCTGCGCCTCCAGCCACTCGAGGCGCATCGCCTCGCATTCCTCGGCGAGCACGCCATTGATGACTTCGAGTTTCCGGCCGGTGAATTCGAGGAACGACTCGACGGTGTAGCGGCCCAGGTCCGTGCGCTTCACGCTCGCGTGGCGGGCGCCGAGGACGAGCCGTCCGATTTTGGCTTCCTGCATCGCCCAGAAACACATCGGGCAGGGCTCCAGCGTGGAATACAGCGTGCTGCCGGGGAGGTCCACGGTCTTGAGGCGGTTGCAGGCCTGGCGGATGGCGGCGACTTCAGCGTGGGCGCTCGGATCGAAATCGGTGAACATGGTGTTCTGCCCCTCGCCGATGATGGCCCCGTCGCGCACGATGATCGAAGCCACGGGGCGGTTGCCCTCGCGCGCGGCTCCGCGCGCCCGCTCCAGCGCGAGCCGCATGTAATGGATGTGATCGTCACTCATGGCATTGTCTCCGGGGTAAACGGTAAGCGGTGAGCGGTAAGCGGAATAATTTTCCGCTGCGAGCGGTTTGCTCACTGCTCACTGCTCACTGCTCACTGCTCACTGCTCACTGCTTACCGCTCCCCGCTCACCAGAGCTATTCAAGCCTGGCGCCGGATGCTTTGACAACCTTGCTCCATTTCTTACATCTGCGGAATGCTGGCGGCGCGCACCACCTTGCTCCACTTCTCAGTCTCCGCCTTGAGGCGGGCGGCGTATTCAGCGGAGGTCGACGGGATCGGCTCCATGCCCTGTGCCAGGTAGCGCTGCGTCAAGTCCGGCGAGTTGAGCAAACCGACCGTGGTCTTGTTGAGCTTCTCGACGATCGCGTGCCGCGTGCCGGCCGGCACCAGTATCCCGTACCAGGTGCTGTACTCGTACCCCGGAACACCCGCCTCGGAAATAGTGGGGACTTCCGGCAATGCTTTGGCGCGTTTGGTGGTCGTCACGCCGAACGCGCGCAAGCGTCCGGCCTTCACGTGCGGCAGCGCGGAAGCAAACGTGGAAAGGAATACGGAGATCTCATTGCCGAGCAGCGCGGTAAGCGAGGGGCCGGTGCCCTTGTATGGCACGTGCACGAGTTCGACCTTGAGCGTCAACGTCAGCAGCTCCATCGCGAGATGCGTGCCCGAGCCAACGCCGGCGGACGCATAGGTGAGCTTGCCCGGCGCGGAACGCGCCAGCGCGATGAATTCCTTGAGTGTCTTCGCGGACAGGGAGGGATGGGACACCATGACGTTAGGCTGGTCCACCACGAGCGAAATGGGCGTGAAGTCGCGCAGACCGTCGTAGGGCAGCTTCTTATACAGCGCCGGGTTGAAGGCCATACTGATGTTGCCGAGCAGCGTGGTGTAGCCGTCGGGGCTCGCCTTCGCGACGATATCGGTGCCGATGGTGCTGCCGGCTCCCGCGCGGTTGTCCACCACGACCGGCTGCCCCATGGCCTGATGAAGACCCTCCGCCAGGATGCGCGCGGAAATATCGGAGCCGCCCCCCGGCGCGAACGGCACCACCATCCGGATCGGCTTCGTCGGATAACTTTGGCCAAGTGCGAACGGCGAAGCCGCAAATGCAGCGGCCGTGGACACTGCGATTAGTACTAAACGCCACATTTGATCCTCCTCGTTTTTTTATCTTGAATTCCGCCGCATCCTCTGTGCCCTCTGTGGTTAATGCTCTTAACCTACGCCGAGCCTGGCGGCAGGTTTTTTCTCCTGTGCGGCGTTACTACCGGCGAGATAGTCCATCGCTGCATCGACGCCGCCTTTCCGGTGCGGCACGCCGGCGAGCGCCAATCCCATCTCGACGCCGGCAAGCGTGCCGATCAGCATGAGGTCGTTGAAGTCGCCGAGATGGCCGATGCGGAACACCTTGTTCGCGACCTTGCCAAGCCCGCTGCCGAGCGACAGGTTGAAGCGTTCGAGCACGACCTTGCGGAATGCGGCCTCACCGTAGCCCTCAGGCATCAGCGCCGCGGTCAGCGAGCTCGAGTATTCGGCGGGATTGAGGCACAGGATTTCCAGGCCCCACGCGCGCACCGCGCGGCGCGTCGCCTCGGCGTGGCGGTCGTGGCGCTGGAACACGTTATCGAGCCCTTCTTCCATCAGCATCTGCAGCGCTTCGCGCAGACCATAGAGCAAATTGGTCGCCGGCGTGTAGGGGAAGAAGCCGTTCTTGTTATTGGCGAGCATCTCGTCCCACGACCAGTAGGAGCGCGGCAACTTCGCAGTCCTGGATGCGGCGAGCGCCTTGTCGCTCAGCGCATTGAACGATAGCCCCGGCGGCAGCATTAGCCCCTTCTGCGAGCCGGCGACGGTCACATCCACGCCCCAGTCGTCGTGGCGGTAGTCGATCGAGGCGAGCGAGGAAATCGTGTCCACCATGAACAGCGCCGGATGGTTCACGCGGTCCATCGCCCTGCGGACTTCGTTAACGTTCGTGGTGACGCCGGTGGAAGTCTCGTTGTGCACGACGCACACCGCCTTGATTTCGTGCCTGCGATCTTCGACAAGCCTCGCCTCGACCACGGCGGGATCAACACCGTGCCTCCAGTCTCCATTTATAAACTCGGGCGCGAGCCCGAGTTTATTCGCCATGTTGAACCACAGCGCCGCGAAGTGGCCGGTCTCGAACATCAGCACCTTGTCGCCGGGCGACAGCGTATTGACCAACGCCGCTTCCCAGGCGCCGGTGCCGGAGGCCGGGAAGATCACGACGGAACCCGTGGTCTTGAACACCTGCTTGAGCCCGGCAAGGACTTCCTGCCCGAGTTTCTGAAATTCGGGCCCGCGGTGATCGATGGTGGGGCGCTCGATCGCCCGCAGGATGCGGTCCGGAACATTGGTCGGTCCCGGGATTTGCAGGAAATGGCGGCCGCTTTGGTGCTTCATGGGGTGTCTCCGCGAGTGAAGGGGTATTATAGGCCCAGTGTGTAAATTGACACTTGAAAGGTGACGAATAAGGGTGACGATTAAAGGTGACGATTAAAGGTGACGAAATGCGGTAACAGGTTGTACGTCACCCGTATCTCGTCACCCGTATCTCGTCACTTTCCCGTGTGGCCATGCGCAAGATCGTTCCCGGTGATTCGTCCCTAGCGGCTCGTTTGAAGCGAGAGGTCCGGGGCGAGGTGCTGTTCGACGCCGCCTCGCGCGGCCGTTACTCGACGGATGCCTCCATCTACCAGATCGAGCCGGTGGGCGTCGTCGTTCCCAGGACCGAAGAAGACGCGCTCGCCGCGCTGCAGGTCGCGCTGGAGGAGGGCGTGCCCGTCCTGCCGCGCGGCGGCGGCACTTCGCAGTGCGGGCAGACCGTGGGCGCGGCGCTGGTGATCGACAACAGCAAGCACTTGAACGAGGTGATCGCCTTCGACAAGGAGGCGCGCACGGTGACGGTTCAGCCGGGCGTCGTGCTCGACCAGCTGAACGCGTATCTCAAGCCCCACGGACTGTGGTATCCGGTCGACGTTTCGACCAGCGCGCAGGCCACGATCGGCGGCATGGCCGGCAACAACTCCTGCGGCTCGCGCTCGATCGAGTACGGCAACATGGTGCACAACGTACACGGGATCGACGCCGTGCTCGCCGACGGCTCGCAATTTCAGTTCGGCGCCGTTCCCGACGACCTCTCCAAGCTCACCGGCCCCAAGGGCTACGTCGAGCTGGTGAAAAGAATCCGCGGCATTGCGCTGCGCGAAGCGGAGGAGATCGAGCACCGCTATCCCAAGCTTTTGCGCCGGGTGGGCGGCTACAACCTTGACAGGATGCTCCAACTTCCATCATTTAATATGGCGCACCTGCTGGTCGGTTCGGAAGGCACGCTCGCCTACTCGAAGCGGCTGCACCTCAAACTCTCGCCGCTGCCGAAGCACAAGACGCTCGGCGTGTGCCACTTCCCGACTTTTTATAAGTCGATGGAAGCGCCGCAGCATATCGTGAAGTTGAAACCGGTGGCGGTCGAACTCGTCGACCGCACCATGATCGGGCTGGCGCGCGGCAACCCGGCGTTCAAGGCCACCGTTGACCGGTTCATCAAGGGCGAACCCGAAGCGATCCTGCTGGTCGAATTCGCCGGCGACGACCGCGACGAACAGTTGAGGAAGCTCGAGCAACTGGTCGAGTTGATGGGCGATCTGGGATTTCCGGGCAGCGTCGTCGAAATCACCGATAGCGCTTTGCAGCGCGACGTTTGGGAGGTGCGGAAGGCCGGCCTCAACATCATGATGTCGATGAAAGGCGACGGCAAGCCCGTGTCTTTCATCGAGGACTGCGCGGTGCCGCTCGAGCACCTCTCTGAATATACCGACCGCTTGACGCGCGTGTTCGAGAAGCACGGCACGAAAGGCACCTGGTACGCGCACGCCTCAGTGGGGTGCCTCCACGTGCGGCCGGTGCTCAACATGCGCGAGGACGGCGCGCAGAAGATGCGCGCGATCGCGGAGGAAGCCGCCGAACTCGTCAAGCACTACAAGGGCGCTTACTCCGGCGAGCACGGCGACGGGCTGGCGCGCTCGGAATGGATCGCGCCATTCTTCGGCCCGAGGCTCACCCGCGCGTTCGAAGAGATCAAGAACATCTTCGATCCCAGAGGTCTCCTGAACCCCGGCAAGATCGTGAGGCCGTCCAAGCAGGACGACCGCGCGCTGTTCCGCTTCAAGCCGGGCTACAAGATCGACAAGCTGGACACCGTGCTCGACTGGTCGGAGTGGGGCGGCTTCGACAAGGCGGTCGAGATGTGCAACAACAACGGCCACTGCCGCAAGTTCGACGCCGGCACCATGTGCCCGTCGTATCGCGTCACACGCGAGGAGCAGCACCTGACGCGCGGGCGCGCCAACACGTTAAGGCTCGCGCTCTCCGGACAGCTCGGCCCCGACGCCCTCGCCTCGGATGAGCTGTATAAGACGCTCGAGCTCTGCGTCTCGTGCAAGGGCTGCAAGCGCGAGTGCCCGACCGGCGTCGATATGGCAAAGATGAAGGTGGAGTTTCTCCACCATTATCGACAACGCCATGCGTTGCCGATGAGAGAAAGGCTGGTTGCATATCTGCCGAGATATGCGCCCTGGGCGGCGCGCTTGTCATGGCTTATGAATCTGCGCGACCGGGTGCCGGGGCTCGCCGCGTTGAGCGAATCGTTGCTCGGTTTCAGCGCCAAGCGCACGCTCCCGCAGTGGCGCCGCGACACCTTTGACTCAGAGAAATACTCCCTCCCCTTCAAGGGCTCGTTACAGCACCCCCTTGAGGGGTGGAGGGTTGGGGTGGGGATGGGTTCGAACCACCGCCATCCCAGCGTTCCCCATGAGGGGGAAGGAGAGTCGAGCCGCGAGGCGGTGGGTGCGGACGCACGTGATCTTAATTCCCTCTCCCCCGGCGAGTTGGGGGAGAG
The DNA here is from genome assembly GCA_001772005.1 of Betaproteobacteria bacterium RIFCSPLOWO2_12_FULL_62_58. Classification (GTDB taxonomy): domain Bacteria; phylum Pseudomonadota; class Gammaproteobacteria; order Burkholderiales; family SG8-41; genus DSOT01. Next base: position 6,828 of record MERI01000124.1, read on the forward strand.
CATGCGTAGCGGGCGAGGGGGCCGGGTTAGGGTGAGGGGGGGGCCGACAGCAGAGGTTGTGCTGCTCGTCGACACCTTCAACAATTATTTCGAGCCCGAGAACGCACGAGCCGCGCTCGCGGTGCTGCAGGCGGCGGGCTGCACCGTGCGCCTCCCGCGCGCC
>MERI01000125.1 GCA_001772005.1 Betaproteobacteria bacterium RIFCSPLOWO2_12_FULL_62_58
GTGCCTTTCCGGTCACCGGTCAACGGGTGCAGGCGCCAGCCGGGGATGTTCAACTGTTCCGGTGACGTGGCCTGATCCAGAGCATCAAGCACGCGTCTTATTCGCGAGGACTGTGTGGCATCGATCCCGCGTCGGTCGTTTTTCTCGAAGTAGCGGGCCAGCCCCTTGTGCCGGAAGCTTTTGATCACTGCATATTGTAACGTATAACGTTACAAACTGACAACCTCGTGGTGGCGAAAGAACGGGGGAAGGTGTCAGTTGGGACTGGAGTCAGCTTCGCACCCCCACCATCGTCTTGAGCAGCTCGAGGTTCGAAGCGTCCATCCTGCGCTCGCCGGCATTGATCTGCCGGTCGATCTCGACCACGGCATCGTTGAAGGGCGTGGGGATGCCGAGTTCCCGGCCCCTGCGCGATACCACGCCGGGGATGTGCTCCATCTCGCTCTTGCGACCCTTGATGTGATCGTAGATCAGCGCGAAGCGGCGCGGCGCGGTATGCGCCCGGCGCGGGCAATGTCAACGAGTTCCCCTTGCTGCATGACGTAGCAGGGCGTGCCCGTGCGGCGCGCCGTCTCGAGCGCCCGCCGCGCCGCGCGCTTGAGTGCAGCGTATGAGCCGAGAAGGTCTTTGTCTTTTGGCTTGCCATTTGATTTCATCTGCTATCGCTCCATTCCAGTAATACCGGCGCCGGCCCGGAATTGTCATACAGTGCCCACGCATCCGACAAATCCCGGTAGATGCGGTGGAAGTTGTTCAAACCGCTGTTAAACCGGCGGCGGATCGCTGACTCAGGCACATTATGCCCGTCTTGTGCCACGCGCGCAGCCACGCGCGCAATCGCGATTTCGGGATTGGGAAGGCTGAGAAAGATGATTTTGACGTGGTAGCCTGCGGATTGCCAGCGCGGGATGGAGCGCGCGTAGCCGCGCCCGGAAAGCGTGGATTCGAAAGCAAAGCTTTCACCCCGTGCGACCTTGCCGGCGATCTCGGCAAGCAAAAGCCGCCCGGCACGGACGGCGGCCGCTTCGGGCTTGAACGGCGAGAGCCCGGCGGCGATCAGGTCAGCATTGATGAAAGAGGGACAATTGGCTTCTCGTGGGAGGAACTCCAGCGCAAACGTGGTCTTGCCCGCTCCATTGGGGCCGGCGATGATGACAATTTTCTTTTCGTGCGGCATACGTTGGCGCAGTTCGTGGGGTGGGTTAGCGCCGAGAAGGCGCGTAACCCGCCGGCGCAAGGGGAAGGGAACAGTCGATACTCACCGGGAAGATGCGACTGGAGTCAGCTTCGCATCAAGCAACTGGAATTGCAGCTACCTCGTGTAGAAACAGGACAACCCCCGCGTCACCCGGCGCGGATCTTCGCCGCGACGATTAGAGCTAAAGATGCTTCGGAAAAAGAAAACCCCGCATTCGCGGGGCTGTCAACCATCGTCGCAGCGCTAGGCGACTTCAAATTTCATCTCTTCGAGGCTGGCTTCCGGCACGCGCTTTCCGACGTTCAGTATCTCGACACCGACAACCTGCTTCTTCGCATTGAAGTCGAGAATAACGCCGGGCTTTACTTCCTCGGACTCGATGATCTTTGAATCGTCGAGGCGAAAATAGAGCGCGTCGGATTTCCGGTCGAATTGGACTTTCATAACTTGATCCTCATGGCCCGGTCAAAATAAGCGGTCACGATCCTGACCGGCTTGGTTGACGCATTATAGACTACTCTCAGCACTCGATCGTCGTGTTCCGGGATCCGCCCCAAAGCATGCACGAGGTCGGGATCGTCGCTATCCGGTTCGGTTTTTTTCGGGCCTGGACAGAACGCGCTCCACCCACTCGATCTGGATGGAACGCTCACCTATGCCCGAGTCCTTGATCACCTTGCCCCACTTGATCACTTCCGCTTTCACGTACGCAGCGAACTCGTCGGGCGTATTGTCGACCGCGTCAAATCCCAGGGCGGCCAGGCGCTCTTTCGTATCGGGGAGCCGCAGGATCGCGGCGACGTCGCTATTGAGCTTGCGCACGACGGCCCTGGGTGTCCCGGCGGGCGCAAAGAATGCGATCCAGGTGTAGTCCTCGTAGCCGGCAAATCCGGATTCGGCCACCCGCAACAAAATTACGTGCATGATTTTCCCCCTTCCCGAAATCGAGCCGCCGCCATTGTATCCCCGCCGGCAGGAGGCGCAGCCTTACCGCTCACTTGCCCGCCCGGGCGGAGCAGGCTCTACGGCTGGTCTTTCCTGTGGAGCAGTTCGACGCTCACCCCGTCGGGGGCCTTGATGAACGCGATGCGGGTGGTCGGGTTGAAGTCGGTGGGGTCCATGCTGAACGCGACGCCCTGGTTCCGGAGCCCCGTGCAAAAGCCGTCGAAATCGCCCTGCACCCGCATCCCGAAGTGATCGACGCCCCATTGCAGGCCGGGCTTCTCCGCCGCCAGCTCGGCAGGGCGCTGGCCGCGCACGATGACCATCGCGCCGCCGAAGGACACGTAGATCTGCGGCGCGCCGCGGACCTCGACGCTCCTGACGACTTCGCCGCCGAGCTTGTCGACATACCAATTGGCGGCGGCGTGCGGGTCTTTGCTGACGAGATGGACATGATCGAAGGCGAGGCGGGCGTTGGGCATGATGGTTCTCTCTCTTGCCGGATGTGGGACGGGCCCTGTGCGGGCGCCGGGGTGCTGCGGAAGTGTAGTCCCCGGCACGGGCGCCTGCAAACGCCCATTCGCCGGCGCTCGAAGGATGAAGGCGGAAGGATGAAGGATGAAAACCCGGTGACTGATGGCGCGTGACGTGGTGAGGCGTGACTGATATGGCGTGAGAGCCGGGAGATCGTGCGCGAGTGTATTGGAACCGGTAATGCCGTCAGCCAAGGAGCGCCCGAATTCGCGCGAGGACCTCGTCCTGCTCGTGCGCGCCTGCCTGATCGGCAACCGCCTTGGGAATGCGCACTGCCAGGCTGTTACCCCATTTCTGCGCTTTTGTCCGCATTTGCAACCTCTGGATGCTATATTTATACAGTGTATATACCACGCCGGATCAGCCCGAAAATGAAGCCTGCTGCACTGGGTTTCAGTGCATGATTACGAAATCCTCACGCCGGCACGCCTTCCAGCAGTTCTTCGAAGCCCCCGCGCGCGATATTTTCCGCCAGCCGTTCGATGGCGGGCGCCTGGTCCACGATCCACGCGCGATACGCATCGAGGTCCGGCAGCGCCTCGCGCAAACTGCGCACGGCCCGAGCCGAGCCGCCGCGTGCGGTCTTTACTTCGACCGCCACGCGGCGGTCTGCCCGCTCGATGACGAGATCGACTTCGGCGCCGGTCGCCGTGCGCCAGAAATAAGGTTGGGAATCGGGGTGCGCGACCGCCTCGCGCCGCATCACATCTTCGATCACGAACGTCTCCCAGCTCGCGCCCCGCACGGGATGCGCATCGAGCTCATCGAGCGTGGAGATGTTGAGCAGATGATGCAGCAGTCCCGTGTCCCTCAGGTAGAGCTTGGGCGCCTTGACGAGGCGCTTGCCGACGTTCCTGAAGTACGGCCGAAGACGGCGGACGAGGAACGTTTGCTCCAGCACGTCGATGTAGCGCTGCACCGTGTGGTACGACACGCCAAGGGCCGCGCCAAGTTGCGACGCGTTGAAGAGCCCCCCCTGGGCATGCGCGATCATCGTCATCAGCCGCCGCATGAGCAGTGGATCGGCCGCGACGCCGAACTGCGGCAGGTCGCGCTCCAGGAAAAGCCGCAGGTACGCCTCCCACCATTCCCTGAAATTGCCCCGCACGGCGTCCGGAAACCCGCCCTTCAACCAAATGTCTTTCCAGCCGACCGGCGCCTCACCGGTTCTTGCTTCGCATGCGGCAAGGGGGCCGAGCTCGACCACAGCGGCGCGCCCCGCCAGAGACTCCGCCACCCCGCGCACCAATGTCGGCTGGGCCGATCCGAGCACGACGAACCGGCCGTTGCGCCGGCGATCGGCGTCGATCAGCCCGCGCAGCGCTGAAATTACGGCGGGAACCGCCTGCGCCTCGTCGATGATGAGCCCGCCCCGCTCGCGCTGCTGGAGAGCAAATCCCGCGTCGTCGCGCAGGAACCCGGCGGTGCGGGGATCTTCGCAATCGAGATACGGCAGACCGGGGAACGTCAGCCGGGCGAGCGTCGTCTTTCCGGCCTGGCGCGGGCCGAGAATCACGACCGCGGGGAACCGGCGCGCAAAGTCTGCGAGGCGACGGGAGGCGAGCCTCTGAAACATAGGCATGCATTTTAGATCGGCTGCTTCTATTTTGCAACGCTACAGCTTTGCCCTGTGCGGCTTCGTTGCGCGTGCCGTGACGGCCCGCCGCGACGATGCGGCCATCGATAAAGGTCGTCTCTCACTGATGCGATGCGAATCGTGGTCCCAGACCGCTGCCTGAAGCTTGAAACCAAGGGATGAGGGACGGATGACGAGTGCCCGGTGAAGCCCGATCGACCTATGAGCAGGCTCTACGGCTGGTCTTTCCTGTGGAGCAGTTCGACGCTCACCCCGTCGGGGGCCTTGATGAACGCGATGCGGGTGGTCGGGTTGAAGTCGGTGGGGTCCATGCTGAACGCGACACCCTGGTTCCGGAGCCCCGTGCAAAAGCCGTCGAAATCGCCCTTCACCCGCATCCCGAAGTGATCGGCGCCCCATCGCAGGCCGGGCTTCTCCGCCGCCAGCTCGGCAGGGCGCTGGCCGCGCAAGAGAATGTGACCCGCTGCCGGGCTGCCCCCGGCGGTGTTCGAATTGGATTCCCGTTTTGCACGGGAATGACAGGAGCCGGCCGTCGCTGCAAGAAACTGATCGACGGTTGCTGACAGAAAGAAGTGACGTAGTGACGGGTGACGAGAAACCGGGAGGGCGGGAGATCGTGAGAGCGGGAGGGCGGGAGATCGTGAGAGCGGGAGGTCAGAACGGCAGCTTCGCCTCCAGCCCGGTGAGCCTGGCGATGCGCATCAAGTCGGCGCGCGTGTCATCCGGCAGCGCCAATCCGTCATTGCGGTTTCTGGCGTCGCTGCGGGCTTCGATCTCGCCGGGATAGAACACTTCGTCGTGCCCTTGGGCGAGCGGGACCGACTTCAGTTCGGCGACGAATTGCTCCATGCGCTCGTTGAATTGCGCCAGCGGCTGAAAAGCCTCGATGTTCATCGCAATCATGAGATGCCCGCAGTTGCTCTTCTCCGCGGTCTTGTAGGGGCTGTGCACGGCGGAGAGAAAGCCGCTGCCGGTCAGCACCCCGGACAGCAGGTCGACGACCGCGGCAATGGCGTAGCCCTTGTGCCCGGCCATCGGCAGGATGATGCCGTCGATCGCCTCCTGCGGATCGGTGGTGGGCTCGCCCGCCGCGTTGATCGCCCAGCCCAACGGTATCGGCTCGCGCTTGTTGCGGGCGAGGTAGATCTTCCCGCGCGCGACGCCCGTGGTTGCGATGTCCATGACGAACGGCGCGCGGCCGCCCGCCGGCGCGGCGACCGACCAGGGGTTGGTGCCGACGATCTTCTTGCGGCCGCCCCACGGCGCCATCGCCGGGCCGCCGTTGGTGGTCAGCAGCGTCACGCACCCTTCACGCGCTCCCATCAGCGTGTAGTACATGCACGTTCCGAAGTGGTTGGAGTTGCGCACCCCCACCGCTCCGATGCCGTGCGCCTTGGCGCGCTTGATCGCCTCCCGCGTGGCGAGGCGCGTCAGCACCTGCCCCACGCCGTCGTGGCCGTCGATCAGCGCGACGGTCCCCGCGTCGACCACGAATTCGGGCAGCGTCACCGGCTTCATCACGCCGTTGCGCAACCGCTCGAAGTACCAGCCGAGCCGCAGCACGCCGTGCGATTGATGCCCCCACAGATCCGCCTGCACCAGCGTATCGGCCAGCAGGCGCGCATCGGGCTCGGGCACGCCTTCGCCTGCATAGACAGCGGCGGCAAAATCGATGAGCCGCTCGGGACCGATGGTGGAGCGTGACATGGTTAAGCGTGACTCGTGAGCGGTGAGCGGTGAGCGATAAGCGGCAACCGGTGCACGGTGAGCCGCAAGCCGGTCATTCGATCTTCAAGCCGATCGCGTGCACGATCTTGCCGAACTTCTCGACCTAGGAGTTTGTCGGACTTGGCCCCGACAAACTCCTTTGGCAAAACCGCCCGCACGAAAACGGCAGAAAATAATCAAAGAACCGACATGCATCGTAGCCTGGCCCCACTTTGCACACTAAAAGGCGTCTTCTTGGAATTCATCATCGGAGATTCTTGGGCGGTTTTGCTGTTAGCAGCCTGTCGGACGCCTAAGCCCGACAGGCTGCTAGCGGTACAGGCGCCGGGAATACGAATCGAGTGACCCGCTCCAGATCAGAACCGCAAAACAGCCATCAACGCCCGGCGCTTCGACGCCGTCCTACGTCACCAGCGGCGTCCGTAATAGCCGCGGCCGCGCCCATAGTAACCATAGCTGGGCCGGCCGCCATACACGCCTATACCGATAGACGGGCCGTAGTACACCGGGGGTCCGTAATACGCGGGCGCCGGAGTGTAGTCGCCTGGTGTGCTCGCGTAGTAGCCGGGGCCGCCCGCGTAGTAGCCTGGTCCGACGGGTATCGCGATGCAGCCGGGGAGCAGCACGAACGACACGATCGCCAATGCAGCCTTCAGGATCTTCATCAATAGATGCCTCCTGCTGCATTGTAAAGCGCGTCACGAACAAAAATCCCGATCAAAAACGTAACATTCTGTAACCAAGAGCGGGCTCTAAGCTTCCCCCGTTTTTCGTCTGCAAACGGCGGCGTTCGGGCGGGGGGCAGGTCATCTACCAGCGCAGCAGGCGCGGGCCGAGCATCGCGCCGAGGGCCGTCGGGATCAGTATGCCGAGCAGGTACCAGATGCCGAGGAACGGCGCCGCCATCTCCGGGCAGTGCAGCGCGTAAACCAGCGCGCCTCCGGCCCCCGAGAGCAGCCCGGCCGCGGCGCCGGCAAGCGCGGGCCGCGTCGGCGCGTATCCCTTCATTGCCCACAGCAGCGCGCCGAATGCCGGCATGGACAGGATCGCGACGTAGAGCGGGCAATCCGCCCAGGTATCGCCGAAGACCAGTTGCCCGCGTTCTGCGGGCGCGGCGCCGAACAGCACGACAGCGGCGAGCAGCCACATCGCCAGCACCGGGGCGGCAATCGCCGCGGGCACGCGCCCGAGCCGGACGCCTGGACGCGAGAGCCGAAGCGTCGCCAGCAGCGCGCCGGCGAAGAGCGCGGCGGGAAACGCCAGCTTCACCCAGAACATCGGCAGCCGCGCGGCCTCGCCGAGATCCGGCCGCACGCCGAGCATGATCGCCATCAGCAGCGTCGCGCCGAACGCGCCCCAGCCCAGCGCCGTCGCGTAGCGGCGCCGCAGCGCGTCGGGCTCGACCGCGTCGGCGCCCCTCGCGAGCATGGTGATCAGTTCATCGGTCTTCATCGTTCCCGCCGTATCATCGCCGCGAGCGCCTTGAGGCCGCGGTGCACGCCCACCTTGACGGCGGATTCCGACATTCCGGTCCGTCGCGCCGTTTCCACCACCGACAGCCCCTCGAGTTTCATATGGACGATGGGCAGCCGCTGCCGGTCCGGCAGCCGCTCGAGCAGCCTGGCGAGATCGCGCCGCGCATCGGCCGCATCGTTGTCGGAGGAGGCGAGCACGTCGAGTTCGTCGTCCAGCGGGTCATGGAGCGCACTGCGCCCCGCGCGCCGGCGCAACAGGTCGACGAGCTTGTAGCGCGCGATCGCATGGACCCATGCCGTCAACGGCTGGGCGGCGTCGTAGGTGTGGCGCTGATTGTGAACGGCGAGCAACGTTTCCTGCACGAGATCCTCCACTTCGTCCGGCAAGCGGGCAAGCCGCCCCCTGAGGAAGGCGCGCAAATGCGCGCTCAATTCCTTCAGGAATGCGTGGTAGGCCGGGACCTCGCCCGCCAGCCCGCGCACCAGCAGGTCCCTGAGCCGGTTCTCGGCTGCGCTCGCGCGGCCTTCTTTATCCATTCGTTGTTCCTGTGTGCCTGGTTACAGCCGGGCGAAAAAAGTCCCGGCCGCGGAGAATTGTGCCCGACCTGTAACCATTCGCCAATTTACTGCGAACTACACCTCGAACCGTACGCTTCGGATCGCTTGAGATTCAGCGTGCGGCGAATTCATCAAACCACATAAAGGAGCCTGATCCATGAATTCCCGCAACCTCACTTTCACCGCCATTACCCTCGCTGCGCTCGCGTCCGGCGCCGCCCTCGCCCAGCCCATGCCCGCGCAGCCCACGATGGACAAGTGCTACGGCGTGTCTCTCGCCGGCAAGAACGACTGCGCCGCCGGCCCCGGCACCACCTGCGCCGGCACCTCCAAGGTCGACTACCAGGGCAACGCCTGGAAGTACGTGGCCAAGGGCACCTGCACCACGATGAAGACGCCCAAGGGCATGGGCTCGCTCAAAGAGATGTAAGGCGAAGCGGCCCGTAGGCACCTCGACACCATGACCACAGTCCTTACCGCCGGGCTCGGCCTGAAGCCGCAGCACTACGATGCGGCGCTCGGCTGCCGCGCGGATGGACTGTGGTTCGAGGTGCATCCCGAGAATTACATGGTCGCCGGCGGCCCGCGCCTCGCGTGGCTGGAGGCGATCCGCGCGCGCCACGCAATCTCGCTGCACGGCGTCGCCCTGTCGCTCGCGGCAGATGCCGAGCCCGACCCGGCGCACCTTGCGCGATTGGCCGGCCTTGCGCGCCGCATCGAGCCGGCGCTGATTTCCGAGCACCTCGCCTGGTCCACCTGGCGCGGCGCCTTCCATCCTGACCTGCTGCCGTTTCCACGCACGGACGAAGCGCTCGCGCGCGTCGCCGACAATGTGTTCCGCACGCAGGACGCCCTGCAACGGCGCATCGCGATCGAAAACCCTTCGCACTACCTGCACATCGGAGGCCATGCCTGGGACGAAATCGATTTTCTCGCCGAACTGGCGCGCCGCACCGGATGCGGCTTGCTGCTCGACGTGAACAACGTGTACGTAAGCGCACGCAATCTGGGCTACTCGGCCGACGCTTACCTCGATGCGTTCCCCGGCGAGCCGGTGATGGAAGTCCACCTCGCCGGCCACACGCCGGACCCGAACCTGGGTGAAGCGCTGCTTGTCGATACGCACGACGCGCCGGTCGCCCCCGAGGTCTGGACGCTCTACGAAAGGCTGATCGCGAGAATCGGCGCGCGACCGACGCTGATCGAGCGCGACGATAAGCTGCCCGACTTCGCCACGCTCTTTGCCGAGCGCCAACGCGCCGAGGCCGTGCTGCGGACTCCGCTCGCGCGGGCTGCCTGATGAACACGCCGACACCCGGCGCCCTTGCCCGCTTCCAGGACGCTTTCGCGCACGCGCTGCTCGCGCCCGAGGCCGCGCCCGCGGCAGAAGTCGCCGCGCTCACGACGCAGCCCGCCTTTGCCGTGTACCGCAACACCGTCATGAAGGGCTGCATCGACGCGCTGCAAGCCAACTATCCCGCGGTGGCGCGGCTCGTCGGCGAGGAGTGGTTCCGCGCCGCCGCCGCGATCCACGTGCGCGAGGCTCTGCCCACCGACCCCACGTTACTGCGCTACGGCGAGGCTTTCGCAGACTTCCTCGCACGCTTCGGGCCGGCGGCCGAACTGCGCTACCTGTCCGGCGTCGCACGGCTCGACCGCTATTGGACCGAGGCGCACGCCGCGCCCACCGAAGACGCGCTCGATCCGGCCGCCGTCGCGCGCCTTGCGCCCGAAACGCTGGCCGGCACGGTGCTGCGCCCACATCCGGCTGCGCGCTGGGCGTGGTTCGACGCGGCGCCGATCTACACCATCTGGTCGCGGAACCGTGTTGATGACGCGCCCGGCGACCCAGTCGACTGGCAGCCCGAAGGCGCGCTGCTCGTGCGCCCGCGCGATGCCGTCGAGTGGAGAGCGCTCGACGCCGCGGGCTGCGCGTTTCTCGATGCCTGCGCCGCGGGCGGCACCCTGGCCGAAGCGGCGCAAGCCGCGCTCGAAATGCAAGGCGGTGCCAACCTAGCGAAATTGATGTCGACGCTGCTCGAAGTTGGCGCTTTCAGCGGCATGAGCCGCACCGACGAACGCGCGCGATCAAGAGCGCGAAACAAGAGCAAGAAACAGTGACCGCAGATAAACGCCAATAAACGCCGATGGATATTCAGATGGAGGAGCAGCGATGAATACGATGACCGAAGGCAGCAGCGCCGCCACCAATGGCGTGCGCGGCGCCTGGAACCGCATTGCCGCCGTGCTGAGCGATCTCATCGGCCACGGGCTGCTCGCGCTCGCCGCGCGCGCGGCCGTGGCCGCGATCTTCTTCCTCTCCGGCAGGACCAAGGTGGAAGGCTTCCTGACCGTCACCGACAGCGCCTACACGCTGTTCCGCGACGACTATAAAGTGCCGCTGCTGCCGCCGGAGTTCGCCGCGCACATGGCCACGTACGCCGAGCACCTCTTTCCAGTCCTGCTGGTGCTGGGCCTTTTCACGCGGCTCTCGGCGCTGGCGCTGCTCGGCATGACTGCGGTGATCCAGATCTTCGTCTATCCCGACGCCTGGCCCACCCACCTCTCATGGGCTGTGCTGATGCTCTACCTCGTCGGCCGCGGCGCGGGACCGGTGTCGCTCGACCACGCGATCGGTTTGAAGTAGCCGCACGGACGTGATTGGCGAGTTGTAGGGTGGGCATTGCCCACCGCTTCGATGAACCAGGCATGGTGGGCAATGCCCACCCTACGCATGGTTCGGCCGGTAGACGGCGAACACCTTGTCGGAGTTCGAAACCCACGACTCCAGGAACACCGATTCATCCGGGGTGCGGCGGCCCAACTCGTGCAAGGCGCCAGCGAGGCAGAACCAGTTCAGCAGTTCGTGGTGCCCGCGGTCCTCGACCTCTTCGAGAGTGGTGTTCCGCCACAGCTCCCAGTCGCCTTGTTTCAGCGCCTCGTAGTAGCGCTTGTCGGCCGCGACATCCGGGAACATCAGCGAGTGCTTCTGCACCAGGAACGAATGGCTCCAGCTGGAGGAGGCGACGATCGCCACCCGCCACGGGCTGCGTTGCAGCGCGCGCGCGACGGCGCCGCCCACCTGAAAGCAGCGCCACGGTTGCGGGGCAGGGGGGTCCAACTCGCTTTCTCCCTCCGGAAGCTTCGCGGCGGCGTCCGACGGTAGCATGGGTACGCCGCGGGAGGAGATCAGCCAGCGGCCGTAAGCGTTCACGGCGAAGGGTACCACCGGGTAGGGAAAGCCCTTGCGGTCGTAATCGAGGTACAGCACGGAGTTCGTGAACGCGTGGCCAAGCGGCCGGTGCAGGGGCTTGTAGGCGTAGGCCACGTCGATGCCTTCGTTCAGCAGAGCGGTCGCGAGGTACTTGCCGCCGGCGCGGTGGCCTTGCACCGTAAAAGTCTGCTCGTCGGGTTCGTCCCACACGTTCCGGCCGCGGCGGTAACCTTTCCACGGCTGGAAGTCCACGGCATCGTAGGCGAGGATGGAGAAGGGCGGCACGCAGTCCTCACGGAAGTTCTCGTACTGGTCGTCGCCCCAGATGAGCACGAAGTCGGGGTTGAAGGCGTCGAGCTCGGCCCGGACCTTGCGGAACTGGTCGATCATGTCCTGCCGGTGCTTGTCGGAGTGAGCGTGGCCCTGGTCGTCGCCCCACTGTTCGCGCATGGTGGGATGCCAGTTCTCCATCGAACGAAACTTCTCGGCAAGCCGGGGGTCGTCGAGGCACTTCTGGAGGCGCAGGCACATGTTCCCCTTGACGGAGAGATTCGGATAATGGGTTATGCCGAGACCAAGGATCTGACCCATGATTGTTCTCCTCTGACGCCGGGCCCGCTTGCCGGACCCTTTTTGCGATACGGCGTGATGCCGCATTTTACGCCGTCGCTCGCGGAAATAGGGCCGGACTGCGGTGTGCATTTCACACGGCCGCCGCGGTAAACTGGTGATGCCGGGGCGGCGCCTCGGCGATCATAACAACGGAGGAGGAAAACATGGCGGCCAACCCACTTCAATTCAGCCGAACGCGGTCCGTCGCCGTGGGGGCGTGTGCCGCTGCGATGCTGCTTGCCGCGCCGGGCGCCGCAACGGCACAGGCATGGAAACCCCAGCAGCAGGTGGAGATCGTCGTGGGCTCGGCGGCGGGCAGCAGCCCCGACACCATGGGGCGCACCATCCAGCGCATCTGGCAGGAAAAGCGCCTGGTGGAGGTCCCGGCCACGGTCATGAACAGGGTCGGCGGCGGCAATACCATCGCGTGGACGTATATGAGCCAGCGGCCCGGCGACGGGCATTTCCTGATGATCTCCAACATCAACCTCTCCGCCGGCCATCTGACCGGCACCAGCACCTTCAGCTACCGCGATTTCACCGCGCTCGGCATCCTGTTCCACGAGTACATCGCGCTCTCGGTAAGCGTGGACTCCCCGATCAAGGACGGCGGGGACCTCCTCGCGCGGCTCAAGAAGGATCCCGGCGCGGCGAGCATCTCGGTCTCCTCGGTGGCGGGCGGCGCGAACCACATCGCCGCGGGCCTGGTGCTCAGATCGGCCGGCGTCGACGTCAAGAAGGTCCGGACGGTGGTGTTCGACTCGGCGGGCAAGGTCATGACCGCCGCGCTCGGCGGCCACATCGACATAGCGGTCACGAGCATTACGGCGGCGTTGAGGCAGGTCCAGGGCGGCAAGGTACGGGTCCTCGGCGTGACCGCGCCGCGCCGTCTCGGCGGGGAGTTGGCGCAGTTTCCAACGTGGCGCGAACAGGGCGCGGACATCGAGTTCTCGAATTACCGGGGCTTCATCGGACCTCCGGGCTTGAGCGCGGCGCAGGTTGCGTACTGGGAAGGCGTGCTCGCCGGGCTGGACCGGGACGAGAGCTGGCGCGCGCACCTGGAGAAGACCCAGCTCGACCGGCAGCTCATGAACGGCCGCGACGCCCGCAAGTATCAGGACGAACTCGACGGTAAGCTCCGGGCGATACTCGGCGATCTCGGGCTGCTCAAGCAGTAACAAGATTAGTTCGTCTGACCTTCCAGCAGCAGCCGCACGACCTCGGGCACGATTGCCTCCGCGCGCTGATCGAGCTCCGCATCCGTGAGGTTCGCGATCGGATGGGGCATCGCGACGAAGCGAAATTCAGGAACGCCCCAGCTCCGGGCCATCGCCCGGCCGGTCACCTTGAACACGTCCGTGATGATGGACGCCGACGGCATGCCGTGCTGTTCGAAAACTATACTGTCGAGCACACTGCCCGACGAGCACGACCCTCAGTCGCCGACACCGGCGACGATGACATCGCAGTTCGCCTTGAACTCCTCGATGATCTCGGCGTGCGGCGCCGCGCCCGCGCTGTGCTTCCTGCGGATGACGTGGGCCTTTGCGCCGTGGTCGCGCTCGATCACTGCGGCGATGCGCAGCAGCAACTGGTCGGAGTTGTGCTTGGTGTTGTCGACGAGCCCGATCCTGAGGCCGTCGAGCGATTTGGGCCGCGGCACGTAGGCGATGCGCCGTCCCGTGACCTCGGTCGTGGGGTCGAATATCTGTACCGTCATGATGCGCTCCTTTCGTAGTTTCACGTTGAGCAAACTGGTGATGAAAAGGGGTGACGAAAAGTGGTGACGAAAGATGGTGACGAAAAGAGGTGATGAAAAGAGGTGATGAAAAGAGGTGAAAAAACATAGCGGCGGCATGCAGTACGTCACCCTTATCTCGTCACTCTCACCTCGTCACCATTTCTCGTCACCCTTATCTCGTCACCCTCACCTCGTCACCATTTCTCGTCACCTTCACCTCGTCACCTTCACCTCGTCACCTTCACCTCGTCACCTTTTATCGTCACCTCCACCTCGTCACTTCTTTGCCTTAATCTCCCGGGTCACGCTCTGCGAGCCGGCCTTGCTGCCCCAGCCGGGAATGAAGGCCGACTGCACGCCCGCGCGCCCGCCCGCCGCGATCACGAGAAAGTCCTGCGGCGCCTCCACCAACGCACGCATCGTCTGCCCGTCCTCGGGCTTCACGTCTCCCGCCATCATGTTGGCGCGCTTCAACTCGGCAACGGTGGACTTGGAATGCTCGAAGCAGTAGCGCTGGACATCTTCACGGCTCCAGCCGGCCTTTTTCATGATGGCCATGTGCTCCCCCGCGAAAACCAGGGCATATTGCGGCTGGCGCCCCGAGCCCGCCGAGATTCGCATGTGAGCGCAGAGTGTCGTCAGGACGCCTTCGGGCGTGCTGCTCAGGCCGTTCGAAATCTGGTTTGGCGCGAGAGCCGCGAAGATGGTCACGGCATTCTGATCGGGGCGAAAGCCGCGCGTCACATGCAGCGGCGGCCAGGGACTCTCGGCCTCGTTCTCCGCGATGCAGAACGTGTACTTGCCGGCATGCCCCAGGCTGCTGCGGTCGAGTTCGCCGGGGAGCGTGCCGATCACGTTGCGCATGATGAGCCGCACCGCCCGCCCGATGGTCGCGTTGGCGCGCCAGCCCGGCCCGAACAGATTGTCGCCGCAGTTGATGTCGATCTCGCGCGCGATCGGACCGTTCACCACCATGAAGACCGCGGAACCGCCCGTGCTGGTCGCGGGCCCGTGATAGCCGTAGAGCGGGTCGGCCAGCGCCTCGACCGCGGCGACGATGACCGGCATGTACTCGGCCTTGCAGCCCGCCATCACCGCATTGATCGCCACCTTCTCCGCGGTCACCGATACCTGTCGATTCTCGATGAAGGCGATCTGATGCTGCGGCTCGATCCCGGCCGCTTCCAGCATGGCACGGATGCGCTCCGCGGTCGGAGGCACGACCGGGAGTCCGTCCGTCCAGCCGTTGGTGTAGCACAGCTCGATCGCGCCACTCAGATCCGGAACCGTGTGGCGTCGCGACTTGAGTTCCATTTCCACCATCTTCTCCCTGTATTTGCGGCGTATACCGGAGTTTACATTAGAACTGTGGGCACTCGCGTCCCGGTTCACCGCGTCTCGTTGTGGACGAACTCGATGATTTTGTCGACCGCCTCGGTGGCCGCCGGCGAACCCGGGTTCTTGGTCATGAACCCTTCCCCTTCGCCTTCAAACAGCCGAAGATCCACCCGGCCGCCCGCCTTGCGGTAACCGGCGACGAAGCGGTCGAGGTCGGGGCGCGGATGGGCGACGTCGCGGGCGCCTTGAAGGTACAGCACCGGCGGCATCTCGACGCGCTCGCCGCGCTCAAGCGCGATCGTGGGGCTGCCCTCGGCCATATTCTCTTCGTTGAGCCAGTACTTGTCGTGGTCGGGCAGAACCCGGTCGATGACCTCGGGGTACGGCTTGCCGCCTGCCTTGAGCTTCTTCGCATAATGGTAGCGTCCCAGCGGATCGATTACCGGCCAGCACATGACGACGCAACGCACGGTGGCGTCAACCGCCGCCTTGGCGGGCAGCGGCAGCGCCGAGTAGCGCGGATCGCGCGGCCTCATCGCTGCCAGCATGGCCTGGTGCCCGCCGCTCGAGATGCCCAGTATCCCGATCTTGTCGGGGCGAGTGCGCAATTCCCCCGCCCGCGATTTCAGCCAGCGGATCGCATAGTTGATGTCGACCATCGAGGCGGGGTACGCGGCATCCGGCGGCATGCGGAAATCCAGGGCCGCCACCGCCATGCCGTTTTTTGCGAGCGTTTCATTGAGTGCGGTGTCGTTGAGGCGGTCCCCCCGGCACCAGGCGCCCCCGTGCAGATCCACGATGAGCGGGAAGGGTCCCGTTCCGCGCGGCTGATACAGCCGCGCGAGCAGCGGCTTGTTGCCGTGGCGGAGGTATTCGATGTCCTTGATGTCGATTTCGTAAGTCGAAAGTACGCTGGTGGTCACGCTGTGCTCCTCAAGTTAAGGCGATGCATTCACAAGTCGGTAAAGCGACACGCACGCGTTTTCTCCAATTGGGCCGCGGCCGGAACGGGGAACTGTCGCGTGCGCAATTTGCGAGAGAGTATCGCACCAAATTCTTCGCGGGTTCAAATCCAGAGAAAATTAACAGGGGCCGGCCCTAACGGCACTATTGTCATTCCCGAGAAGCTTGTCCTCGAGTGCCTTAATCGGGGATCGGGAATCCAATTTCAAAGCAAACCAGATTGAATGCCCGCCTCCGTGAGCATGACACTTGCTGCCGGCAAATCGTCGAAGGCAAAGACCGTGTCGATCATCGGCCGTTAGAAAACAAACTGCCTGCCCACCCGGCTCGGCGATCTCGGCATCGCTGCAGACCGCATCCCGGAGCTGGCGCGGCAGTACGACGGCAGCGGCCCGATCGCGACCAATCCGCGGCCGGTGCGGGGCGCAGACGATCTCGCGGAGATACTCAAGCTCGCGGTTTGAAGGCGACTGTAAAATCGGCGTAAGATTCAGGAGGGAATTTCTCCAAGGAGACAGATCACATGACCCTGCGACGCCCTCGCATGCATAAGGGTGCACGCGGTTCTGACAAGGGATACACTGGCGCGACAGGAACCAAGCGAGGCACGGATACGAGACGCCGCGGGAGGTGAGAATCGCACTCACCGATTACTTCCATTTCTACAACGCGCGCCGGCCGCATCAGAGCCTCGACTATCAAACGCCGGACGAGGTCTACTTCGCAACCGGCAAAATGAAGAGGGCGGCGTGATCGGATCACGGCGGTGGAGGGCGAAAACGGGTAAGGGTTGGATATGGACCTGAGCGTTCGCGTTGATCCTGGCGCATCCTGGCAAGCCGATTTTCCCCAAAACGGGTGTCGCAGCCGCCAGGTGCCCAGTTTCTGCGATCTCGCCTCAAACCGACTCGCCTTTACCGAAGACCTGAGCATGATGCCAACCAGAATCGAATTGCGCACCGCGGCGCGCGACCCCGTGCGTGTGAAGCGCCGCACGCACGCCGCCGTGGACAACTCTTGCACCGCAGTTCAACACTTAACGAAGGCACTTTTTCTGTCTAAACCAGTGGAGCCACTGCTCTCGATCGGGTGTGGATCGTCCGGAATACGCACAAACGTGCCTCTAAGGGCAGAAACCATCGCGTTCTTCGAATCTGTCAGTGGCTAAAACAGTGCGTTACGCGGGTCCGACCCGACGCATTACCGGCGGGTTCGAGCTGACCCCAGCAAGTCGCTCAACAAGGAGGCACTCGCGCACGCTTGCAAGATGGAGTGGATCACCTTCCTGGAGTACGACTTCTACTGCGGAGTCATGCGTAAACCGAAGCTCACTCCCGAGCGACTTGAACTGAAGATTAACATCAACAAGAGATTCATTCGCTGCATAGAGCCCTCGGCGCAACCGCGCGGCGACGCGACGGCGCACGCTGAGCGTTTTGATGTCGATGAAGCGTCAGAATGCGAGCCGACGGTGATCGTTTATGATTTGTGCGCGCGCCGGGGAGACCAAGATGATGATAGAAGATGCTGATGAACAAGAAAGCTTGAGGGTGCTTGGCGGCGCTACAGGGCATCTATGACGCTGCGTTCCGTTGGGTGAGGATGGATTACGTACTTGCGGTCCGTGGAGAGCTTGTCCACGTAGATTTCGCCCTCCTTTACTACGAGCTTTATGCACTCCCCCTCCTGCAGCACGCGAATGTCTCGTGACGGGTCGCCGTCGACTGCAATTATGTCAGCAAGCTTACCGCTCTCCACTGTGCCAATGTCAGGGAGCATGCCAAGCGCCTCGGCTGCGTTCCGCGTGGTGGTCTTGATCGCCTCCATGGGTGACATGCCGAGCTCGACATAGAGCGCAAGCTCTCTAGCGTTTTCTCCCATTTCCGGATCCACCGTCGTGTCGGTGCCCATCGCGATCCTAATGCCAGCCGCGTGCATGCGCCGAAACGTTTGAAAGCATGCCGGTTGAATCTCCTTCATTTTTCGTATCAGTCCTTCAGAGGCGCCGTGTTCGCGGCGACGCGCGATGGCGATATCGGAGCGATGCAGTAGAGTGGGCACGACGTAGCGACCACTTTCTTTGATTCGCGCAATGGCGTCGTCGTCGGTATAGACCATATGCTCTATGGTATCGACACCCGCTTTAACGCACATGCGCTGACCATCAGCTGTGAAGCAGTGGACGGCCACGGGCTTGTTGAATGCGTGCGCCTCGTCTACCACTGCATCGAGTTCTTCCTGCGTCATGTTTCGTACGTTGTGGTCTGACTTCGCTGCTACGCCGCCGGAGACGCAGGTCTTGATTACGTCACAGCCCGTGCGCAGATGCTCGCGTGCGAGCTGACGCAGCGCCCACGGGCCGTCGGCAGTGAAGCCTGGTTCTCGCTTGGCAGCGCGCGGCAGCGTAAGGAGATCGAAATGGGAGCCAGTAATCATGGTGCGGCCACTGACAATCATACGTGGTCCCGGCACGATCCCGGCGTTGATCGCATCGCGCAAAGCGCACAGTTCGGCTGTATATCCGCCGTAAGGCGTCCCGCGCCCCATGTCACGTAGCGTCGTGAATCCCATCTCGAAACACAGCTGCGCGTGATATAAACAGTAGAACATCTGCAATTGCGGGGACACCTCGAAGGTCGCGACACGGTAATTTTGAAATGTCAGACAATTGAAGGCGGCAACGTGCACGTGCAGGTCAATCATGCCTGGCATTAGCGTGCACGCTCCCGCATCTATGATGCGCGCACCTTCCGGGATAACCGTATGCCTTGCGGGGCCAACGGCCTTAATACGGCGGCCTTCAATAAGAACGATCGGGTCCTCTACGACCGAGTCACTACTTCCGTCGATCAACCGACGGCTGCGGATGGCCGTCAGCCGGCTTTCGCTCTGTGCCATGGTGCGCTTTTCCATTAATCACTCGTTTGTCTTGTCGTCGGCGACAGCGCCGCAAGAGACGACAAAAAGCGCTTAATCCAGGCGGTCGTGGACGAACAGATAGTAATGTTGGCTTCCCTCATAGAGTCGCCTTCGAATTTCCACTGGCATATCGTTGAAGCTGAATGCGATACGGTCCACGCATAGTATGGGGTGGCCGGCCTGCACGTTAAGCTTCCGCGCCAAGGCGGCGGTAGCGGTCTTCGCAAATACTCTTTCCTCCATCCTCACCACAGTGATTCCAACTACGCGTTGGTAGACGGAATAGAGGTTCTCCGACTTCTGCTCGAGGTCTTTTTGGCTTAGATACGGAAACTTCGCTACAGGCAATACAAGTTCCATAACGGCAACTGGCTCGTCGCCGACCTTGAGTATCGCCGATATCCGATGCACGTCTGCAGAGCCAGTGCCATCCAGCTGAAGTAGTAGGCGAGTTGCCGCGTCTGCCCGCACCCTCTTCATGGCCGTAATGTGGCGGCGCGTTACGACCTTCTTCCGGCCGCTGCTATAGACGTTGGAGAACCGAAACTGCTGACGCTCAAAATCGTGGCGTGCAACAAACGTCCCCTTGCCCTGCCGCCTCACCAAAACGCCTGCAGCCGTCAGCTCTCGCACGCCGGCGCGGATAGTCGACACTGCGACACCGAATCGTTCTGCGAGGTCGGCTTCGTTCGGCAAACGCCCCCCCGGCCGCCATTCGCCTCGCGCAAGCGCTTCAAGGATGCGTCGCCGCACCTCCTTATAGAGTGGGGCGTCCGAAGACAAATTGTTCAAGACCATCGACGAGAATGTTCTTCAAGCCCTATCTGGCACTAAGTACCGAACGTGAGCCGTAGTATACCCGTAGACTTTGGCGCAGATCTTCGTTTCACATTGACAAGCAATCGAAACAGTACCTATCATGCCAATCATTCCACTCATATATATGACTGGACCCCGACTGGCTACTGGAGGAGTCCCACGAAGATCACCAAAGTTGAAGCATTCCGCGTCAAGATCCCGATCAAGGGCGACTATAGGATGGCCAAGGGGGTGCATGATGCGATGCGTTCTGTGGTGGTGCGCGTCCACACCGACATTGGCGTAGTCGGCGTAGGGGAAGCACACCAAGGGGTCTCCGGCTATTCGTCAGAGACTCTCGGCACCATGGACGCCGTTATCAGCGAGGTATACGGCCCCCTCTTGGTGGGGTGCGAGCTTGACGCGGTGGAGGGTCTTTCGGCCGAAATGGGGCTTGCGCGCCGTGGCAACCTCTTTGCCCGTTGCGCGGTAGAAACCGCGCTCTTCGATGCGCTGGGGCGTGCACGTGGTCAACCGATTGCCGCGATGCTTGGCGGACCGGTGCGCCGCCGACTCGAGCTCTCCGGCAGTCTTGGTATCGACGAGCCATCAGTAATGGCTGAGAAAGCGGCCACCCTGGTTGCAGCGGGCTACCGTACCATCAAGGTGAAGGTTGGCACCAACAATATCACTCAGGACCTCGCATGCGTGCGGGAGGTGCGTAGGGCTGTGGGCGAGGCGGTGGCAATTCGTCTTGATGCCAATGCCGGCTGGTCGTACACCGATGCATTGACTTTCATTCGCGGGTTAGGCGATCTCGGCATCGAATACGTCGAACAACCTGTTGCGGCGGAGCACCTGGACGGGATGGTGAAGTTAACCCGCCTTGGTATCGTTCCGATCCTCGCCGACGAGAGCGTGCATACCCCCGACGACGCTTACCGCGTAATTTCCGCGGGCGCCGTGGACGCGATCAAGATCAAGATCAGCAAGGTCGGCGGCTACATTCCCGCCCGGAAGATCGTCGATATATGCGAGGCGGCGGGCATTAAGCTCGTTATAGGACAAGGCATATGTTCAAGTCTTGAGGCGGCAGCTGAAGCGCACCTCGCCTGCGCTTACCCGCATGTTTGCCCGGTGGCAGAGATGGTGGGTCCGACCAAGCTTAAAGGCGATCTGGTTGAGCCGAAACTTGATTTGGGAAGCGGCTACCTGGATCTGCCGGAAGGTGCGGGCTTGGGCGTCACTCTTTCAGACGCCGCGCTTCAACGCTACACCATAGGGCCGGAGAAGGCCTCAACCAAGCAAGCTTTGGCGAGCGTTTAGCGTCGGCAAATTAAAACAAGAATCCCGTTGGCGAAACGCGTGATGGCTATGTAAATCGGCGGGCGGGCGTAACTCGCGCATCAATAAGGAGGAGGCGATATTGAAACGCTATAGCAAAGCGGTCCTCGCCACGTTTGTCGCGGGCCTATTCACTGTGGTGGGTGCCACAGCCGCGTATCCCGAACGTCCGATCCGCATGATTGCCTTAAACCCTCCGGGCGGGGTGAGCGACACCTGCGCACGAACCATCGGCGAAAAGCTCACCGAGCGTTGGGGCCAGCAGATCGTGGTCGACAATCGCGTCGGCGCGAGCGGCATCATCGGCTCCGAGATCGCGGCCAAGGCCCAGCCGGACGGGTATACGCTGCTCTTGGGCTTCATCGGCAACCTTTCAATCAACCCGGGGCTGTTTAGCAAGTTGCCGTACGACCCGCAGAGGGATTTCGCGCCCATCAGTCTCGTGGCGCGTTCCCCAATCGTGGTAGCGGCGAGCCTCTCGTTACCGGTCAAATCGATTCGCGAGTTGGCCGCGCTCGCCAAGGCGCAGCCGAAAAAGATCGCATATTCGTCCTCGGGCAACGGCAATGGCAACCACCTTGCCACTGAGCTCTTCAGCAGCATGGCTGGCATCGAGCTCCTGCATGTGCCTTTTCGGGGCGGGCCACCTGCACTCGCCGCCGTAATCCGCGGCGACACCAAGCTCATGTTCGGCAACGCGGTGTTTACCGTGCCGCAGGTCAAAGCCGGGCGGGTACGCGCCATCGCGGTGACGACCGAAAACCGGCTGCCACTGCTGCCCGAAGTGCCAACCATAGCAGAGTCCGGCTACCCGAATTATGTGGTCACCACCTGGTTCGGCGTGCTCACAACTGCAGGGACTCCGCCCGCAATCGTGAAGAAACTCAACGACGAGATCGTCGACATCCTGAACGATGCGGAGGTAAAGCAGAGGCTAGACCGCGCGGGCCTTATTCCGGCGCCATCTAGTCCGGGTGAGTTTGCTGCACTCATAAAAAGCGAGACTCCGCGCTGGACCGAAGTCATCCAGAAAACCGGCGCGAGAGTGGACTAATTCTTATACGTTGAGACCGAATATCCTGGAGGAGGCGTCGCGGTGAAAAAATGGTTAGCACGCTGCACATTTGTTGCACTGTTGTGTGGCGCGGTCGTATGGATTGCGCCGGCTCATGCGCAACAATGGATGCCATCACGCCCAGTCGCATTTGTCGTTGGATCCGCGGCAGGCGGCGGCATCGATTTGACAGCACGCCTTCTGCAGCGCATGTGGGAGCAGAGCCAGATCGTAAAGCCGCCGGTAGTTGTAATCAACAAGCCGGGCGCAGGCAATACCGTAGCTTGGAAGTACCTCAACGAACGCGGTGGCGACGGTCATGCCATTGCGGTTGGCACTGCCAACCTCGTCTCAAATCCGGTGATGGGAAAAAATCTGCTCGGCTACCGCGAAGTCACGCCGCTTGCACTGCTGTTTGACGACTATTTTATCCTCATGGTTCGTACAGATTCCGCGCTCAAGTCGATTGCGGATGTTAAGCAGCGTTTGCTTCAAGACCCAGCGGCGCTGGCCTTCGGCTTCGGCCCCGGCATAGGCGCGGGGACGCACATCGCAGCCGCGGTGGCTGTCAAGGCAATGGGTGTCGACGTGAAGAAGGGGCGTTTCATTCCGTATCGCAACGCAGGCGAAGCGGTTGCGGGTATGCTTAGCGGGCAGATCGATATCGTCAGCGGCACGGCAGTGACGGCACCGCCCTTCATTGGAAGCGGGCGCGTGCGTGCGATCGGGGTCATCGCGCCCCGGCGACTCCCGGGCCAACTGGCACAAGTCGCCACGGTAAAGGAGCAGGGCGTCGATGCGAATTTTATCAACTGGCGCGGCGTGGTCGGCCCCAAGGACATGGGAAAGCGACAGGCGGCGTTCTGGGTGCGGGCTCTGGAGCAGGTGAGCCGTAGCGAAGCGTGGCAGAAGGAACTGGAGCGAAATTTCTGGAGCAAAAATTTCAAAACGGGCTCGGCGTTTGATCGTTTCCTTCGGGACCAGGAGGACGCGTTCCGCCTCATCTGGGCGGAAATCGGAGTGCACAATTAGTCGTTGGGGCTTGAGGATCAAGCAGGGCGCGCAAGTGACTGACTGGAAGCTCATTGAAAGCGGCGTGATGGGTAGAGGGCTCTTTCACTATCCCCTCAGCACAGGGCCGATCTAGGCTCGTATACCAGAGTGAGCTTTCCGGGGAACAAGGACGCGGGCGCCGGACAACGATCGAAGGAGGAACTGATGAGACTCAAGTGGGCGACGATTCTCTGGCTGGTTAGTGTCTCGTGCGTGTTCGGAGTAGGGACGTCTTCTTTTGCACAAAGTTACCCTTTACGGGTGGTGCGCATGGTTTCACCGTTTCCTGCCGGCGGTGTTAACGATACGGTGGGTCGCATAATTGCGGAACGGTTGTCCAAGGCTTTGGGGCAACAGGTAATTGTGGAAAATCGGCCAGGCGCTGGCGGCAACATCGGCACCGATTTCGTGGCGAAAGCCGCTCCCGACGGTTACACCATTCTTTCGGGGGGAATGGGCAGTCTCGTCATGAACCCGCTCATCGCAAAAGTCCCATACGATCCCATCAAGGACTTCGCCCCTGTGATCTTAGTTGCCGAATCCCCCAATGTGCTTTCCGTGCATCCTTCACTGCCTGTCAGATCGGTGAAGGAACTCATTTCGTTAGCCAAGGCGCGTCCAGGAGAGCTTAACTATGGATCTGGCGGCACCGGCAGCAACCCTCATTTGTCGGGTGCGCTCTTCAACCAGATGGCAAAGGTCAATATCGTTCACATTCCATACCGCGGTTCCGTCCTCGCTACCACCGACTTAATTGCTGGCCAAGTGCACATGGCATTTCTGCCAACGCCGGTTTCACTCTCGCATATCCAGAACAAGAAACTGCGTGCTATCGGGGTCACGGGCAAGCGCCGTTCCCCTTTCCTCAAAGACGTGCCGACGATCGATGAGCAGGGTCTCAGGGGCTATGAAGTCAGCCCTTGGTATGGCGTGCTCGCGCCAGCGGGCACCCCGTCCGTCATAGTCAACCACCTTAACGCAGCGATCAACAAGGCACTGCAGACTGCAGACGTCAGGGAAAAACTCGCAGCCTATGGGGCAGAGCCGGTTGGCGGTTCACCAGAAGCGTACGCGAAGACTCTGCGAGAAGATCTCGCGAAATGGCGCGAAGTTATCTCGCAAGCGGGCATCACGGCAAAGTGAGTTTGATGGCACCTAAAGTAGCCAGGGGAACCCCATTGGCTGCTCTGTTTAGTTGAAGAACGCCTGCACCGCCTCAAGGAAGTCACGGGAAGCGCGCTCGTTCACATCCTCACCGGTCCCCACGGGGCCGGCGCCCGCCCGTCTAAGCTGGGAAGCGAACGGCCCAGTGGGTAGAGGCGCATGACTACGTAGCCTTCCGATTTCTAGCCCGAAGTTCCCCCTTCAGTAGTTCAGTTTGGCGATAAAAAGTCGTTGGGAATCTTGGCGTTGGGCGTTTCTTGGTCATTCAATGTGTAGCCATGTAATAGCTTGACATACGCTGCGTGAACGGCTATTATGTGGCCATGCATATCGATGTCGTTGCCAACCGCGGCTCACGCCCGGCGTATTTGCTGCGCGAGTCCTATCGCGAGGGCGAACGGGTGCGCAAGCGCACGCTCGCCAATCTGTCCTCGCTCTCCGATGAGCAGCTCCTTGCGATACGTGCGGTACTGCGCGGGGAGCAACTGGCCCCGGTCGATACGCTGTTTGAAGCGATCGCCTCAAGGGCTCATGGGCAGGTGCAGGCCGTTCGCGTAGCCATGCGCCGGCTGGCTGTGGCGAGCGTGCTTGGGACTTCCCCCCGCCGCGAGCGTGATCTGGTGTGCGCCATGGTGGCGGCGCGGGTGCTTGCCCCGCACACCAAGCTTGCCACCACGCGCTGGTGGCACAGTACCACGCTGGCCGAGGAGTTTAGCGTAGCCGATGCCGACGAAGACGATCTGTACGCGGCGATGGACTGGTTGCTTGAGCGTCAGGGTGCAATCGAAAAAAAGCTCGCTGCGCGGCACTTACGCGCAGGGGATCTGGCGCTCTACGATCTGTCCTCGAGCTACTTCGAGGGGACCACCTGCCCGCTGGCAAAGATTGGGCATAACCGCGACGGCAAGAAAAACAAGCTTCAGGTGAACTATGGGCTGCTCGCGAACGAGCGCGGCTGTCCGGTGGCGGTGGCGGTGTTCGAGGGTAATACGGCCGATTGTGAGACCCTGCTACCGCAGGCCAAGCGCTTGCGCCAGGACTTTGGCATCGACTCCGTGGTCATGGTCGGTGACCGGGGCATGATCTCGCAGGGGGCGATCGATGAGCTGCGCGAGCTTGAGGCCATGGCCTGGATCACCGCGCTCAAGAGTGTGCAGATCCGAGCTCTGGTCGAGCAGGGCGCGCTGCAGTTAGGCCTATTCGATAAGCGCAACCTCTTTGAGTTCAGGCACGAACAGTTCCGCGGCGAGCGGCTGGTGGCTTGCCGCAATCCTCAGTTGGCCGAGCTGCGCGCGCACAAGCGCCGCGAGTTGCTTGAGGCGACCCGAGCCGAACTGGACAAGGTGCGCGCGATGGTCGAGCGCGGCCGGCTACGCGGGGCCGATAGAATCGGGTTGCGCGTAGGGCGCGTGCTCAACAAGTACAAGATGGCCAAGCACTTCGAACTGCAGATCGAGCCGCGGAGTTTCGCGTTTCGCATCCGCGAGGCGCAAGTCGCTGCGGAAGCGGCCCTAGACGGTATCTACGTGCTGCGAACCCCGCTTGAACGAAAGCACATGGACGCCGCCCAAGTGGTGCGCAGCTACAAGTCGCTGGCCGAAGTCGAGCGTGCCTTTCGCTGCCTGAAGACCGTAGACCTCAATATCCGACCCATTCACCACCGCTTGGCCGATCGAGTGCGCGCCCACATCCTGTTGTGCATGCTCGCCTATTATGTCGAGTGGCATATGCGCGAAGCCTGGCGAGCGTTGCTGTTTGCCGACGAGGACATCGAAGCCAAAGCACGGCGCGATCCGGTCGCCCCAGCCAAGCGCTCCGATGCCGCCGAACACAAAGCACTCACCCATACGCTGTCCGACGGCTCGCCCGCGCACAGTTTCCGTACGCTGATCGAAGAACTATCGAGCATCGTGCGCAATACCTGTCGCACTCCGAGCGCACCGGAAGATCGCCCCACCTTCACCATCACCACGCGGCCCAACCCCACCCAGCAGCGCGCGCTGCAACTGCTTGAGACGATCCGCGTGTAGCCAGAAGCGAAACGCCCAAAATGAACTCAAGGCCCAGAACTACAAGACAATTCCGCTCCGGCTCAGCCGGAACTTCAGTCTAGCGGTGTGGAGTTTCTTGGCCGTGGAAAAGGGTTCGTCGAGATCCATTCCCGTATCCATTTCTGGCTCAACCTGGCGAAGCCCAGCATGCATCAGGCACATCACTTCGAGAGCAGAGAATTCCTCTCCGGGAATAGCATTCAGCCTGTACTTTTTTTCCGGCGAGGAGTAATCCAAGCCGCTCATGCCAAGTACTGAAATTTCGAGCGCGATTTGTTTGACCTTGGTGGCGGGAAGTTTCTCGAATCGCTCAAGCGCAGCCAATAGATACATGGTTGAGGCCATGGCCATGGATCGCAGCAACGCTGGATTTGTGGTTCCTTGCGGGTGAGAATCTGTCGCGGCCGCTTGCTCCCTCGCGGGTTGCGGCGCAACGCCCGGGTCATCGATCCACTGATACCAATCACGGACGCCAAGCATCTCTGCGAATTCATCGACGAGCAAGTACTCATCGCCCGGATCGAGCTTGCCTTTATTGCGCGCTTGAAAATGCTGGTAGATCTTCTGGGCTACCGGGAACGCATCAAACTTCCGGTAGCTCTGCACAAAATCACCGATTCCCCCAGAGAAATCACTTAACCAAAGCGCCATTGCTCCATTGAGGGCATCATTGACACGCAGGATTCGCCCTGGCGTCAACTCTCTCGTGTCTTTGTTTGTCGAGATGCTCTCTGCCTCATTCGCCAACTGAGTCAAGGAGCATAACTGGTTGTAACGTAAATCCGGGAGACGCTCCCGAATGCGCTGCTCGATCATCATGTCGAGCGGCGCATTGAAAACAAGGCCGCATGCGCCATTGAGTAGTTCCACCATCAGCTCGGCCGTGCGCTTGTTATTGAGCCCCTTGCGTTCGAGCTTTTTGATATCCGCCGCCATCGAGCGGATTGC
>MERI01000126.1 GCA_001772005.1 Betaproteobacteria bacterium RIFCSPLOWO2_12_FULL_62_58
CGAGGAGCTCGACATTCTCATCTTCCTGCACCCGCAGGGCACGCCCGACCTGGCGCGGCGCCTGAAAGGCAATGGCGTGCTCGACAACGTGATCGGCAACCCGCTCGACACGACGATCGCGCTCTCGCATCTGATCTTCGAAGGAACGCTCGACCTGTTCCCGGGGCTGAAGATCTGCTCCGCGCACGGCGGCGGCTACCTCGCATCGTATATGGACCGGTCCGACCACGGCTGCCTCACGTTCCCGCATCGCTGCAACCGCACGCTCAGGAAACGGCCGACGGAGTACCTGAAGCAGCTCTATTACGACGCGCTCATTTTCACGCCCGAAGCGTTGCGGCATCTCGCCGCGAACGTGGGCTCGAGCCAGATCATGCTCGGCACAGACTACCCCTACCCGTGGGAGGACAAGGCGGTGGATCACATCCTCAACACGCCGAGCCTGAGCGACGACGAGCGCATCGCGATCCTGGGTGAAACCGCAGCGAAACTGCTGAGGATCCAGTAACGCAATGATGCGGCGACTCGTCTGGCTTCGTCGCTTGCGACAACGGATCTCGCCGAGCAGGCCGTCGAGCCTTTCCTTAAGACCGACCGCCTGAGCGAGAGCGAACGGGCGATGCTGATGGGCGGTGCCTGCGCCAAGGCCTATGGCTGGTCGCCGAAGAAGGGCTAGGTTATCCAAGCTCGAAGGTCAGAGCGGCGAAGCGATCGCTGAATCGCAGCAGCCGAAAGCGCCGCGCAAAGCCGCGCACAAGCGACGCCGCTAACCCGTCACACCGGCAGAGGCCGGTGTCCAGACTAACGCCCGCCCCGCGGAGCGGAGTCCGCCGCTCGGTCCCGCAAGCTGGCCGCCGTACACCATTCTTCCGCTGACCAATCACTCGGTTTCCCACATCGCCTGAGTGCGAGCGAGTTAGCCCTGCCGTTGACTGGGCTCGCCCGGCAAGGGCATGATTTGCCTTAAGGTCCGTCGCGGCGCGACTGATAGGCGCCGATTCGGCTGCCGAACCCGTCCTGAAGCTTGGCACTGAGTCCCGAGCAGGCCTCCCCGGGGGCCGCCTCAGAGCTCGCGACAGGCTCAATCAGCAAGGGCACTCCGACAACGCGCGGATTGATTTTCCGTCGATCCATCCCGAGAAGTCGAACCCGGTGACACCGGACTCGCGCTGCGTCGGCACGCCGGGAAGAGATTCGATGAGGATGTTGGGGACACAGCCGCGACGCGATGCCGGATGCGTTGCGCGTCTTATTGAAGGCGGATCCCCGCGTCCTTGATGATGGCGGCCCACGTCGCCGTCTCCTTCTTGATGCGCGCGACAAGCTCCTCCGGCGTGGTGAGCTCTTGCTGCAGACCCAGGCGCTCCATCGAGGCCCGCACGTCGGCAGTTTGCAGCGCCTTGAGCGAGTCCTTGTGAATGCGCGCGACGATACTCTTCGGCGTCGCGCCCGGCACGACCAGGGCATACCACTGAATCGCCTCGAATCCGGGGTAGCTGGACTCCGCTACTGTCGGCAACTCCGGCAGCGATTTGCCGCGCTTGGCACCGGTACTCGCCAGCGCGCGCAGCCGTCCAGCCTTGATGAACCCGATCGTCGAGGCGGTGGAGCTGATGTTCATCTGGATCTCGCCCGCGAGTATGGCAGCGATCGAGGGACCCGCCCCTTTATACGGGACGTGCACGATGTCGGTCCCGGTAACCTTCTTGAACAGCTCGGCGGCAAGGTGGTTCGAGCTGCCCACGCCGGCCGATCCATGGCGGAACGCACCGGGCTTCTGCTTGGCCAGAGCGATGAGCTCCTTGAGCGTCTTGGCCGCAACCCCGGGATGCACGACCACGATCTGGTCGCTTACGGCAAGTATGACGACGGGCTGCAGGTCTTTTTCGACGCTGAACGGCAGATCGTAGAGACTCGGATTCGCGGTGAGTTGGGTGTCGAGCGCCAATAACACCGTGTGACCGTCCGGATTTGCGCGGGCGACGATCTCGCTCGCGATGTTGCCAGCGGCACCCGTGCGATTGTCCACGACCCAGTTCTGGCCCATGGACTCACTCAACTTCGGGGCGATGATTCGCGCTGTCGCGTCGACACCGCCGCCGGGCGCGAACGGGACGACCAGCCGGACAGGGCGGGTCGGATACGCGGAATCGGCGGCCTGCGCGACGCCGGCGGCGATGCAAAAGCCAAGCAGGGCGATGGCGTTCGTGATGCAACTCAGGCGGACGCGGCTCATCATATCGGTCTCCTCGCTCTGATCCAATTACAATAGTTGATTTGCCGCATCCTCGAATTCGGCCGCTCTTGGGGCATAGGATTTTTAAAGCACCTTTTTCGCTGACCGTCACTGTATCGCGCGCCAGTTCGGGGATCAATCGCTCTGTGCGCGTTGAAAAACGTCGCTCCCTCGGTTTTATTCTGACTTCTTCACCCGCCCGAGGCAGCCCACGTCAGGGCGGTTTGGGCGTTTCGCGCATCCGCGGGCCGAGCCGGGTCGCCGGCCTGGGTCGCAGAGCCGTTGTGGCGCTTTCGGATCAGGCCGCGTGGATGAGTTCCGGCGAGCGCGCCGGGGCGCGCGGCGGCGCACGCTGACAAGATCCTCAGAGGTGCACACGTCGCCGACGTGCCTGTCGAGCAGGCTATCCAATTCGAGCTGGTCATCAACCTGAAGGCCGCCAGCGCGCTCGGCATTAAGATCCCAGCGTCGATCCTCCTGCGCGCCGACAAGGTGATCGAGCGACCGGTTATGGCCGTATCCGGACGTCTGCATAAACGCTGCCGCTCAACAATCAATCGCGTCACGCAAGCGGCGCCCCACGCGCCATCACCGCAGCGCGCAGGACCAGCAGCACGACACCGGCGAGTCTCCAGTGTATGGTGGTGGAAAATTCCAGCGCGGAATAAATCGCCTCGACGGCGGACTGACGCCACCTGAAGAAGGTTTTGTTACCTGCGAAAGTCTTCCGCCTTGAGCTCGATCGGCGTGCCGTGAGGCGTCCGCTGCGCGGCGCGCTCCCAGGCGTCGTGATAGTCGGCAAGCGCCTTCGAGGTCGTCACGCCCTTTTCCGCGACCATGCGTTCGAGCGTTGCGAGCCAATGGCGGTAATAGGTTTCTCCGGTATCGGGATCGCCGGCCGCCTGCGCTTTCTTGATTTCCTCGGCAAGCTTCGCGGCCCACTCGGGCCAGGTGAACACGCCCCTGTCGTGCAGCGCCAGCGCCATCGCAAACGCATGAGCTTCCCAGGGTTCGCGGAAGACCGGGCCGCCCTCGTCGCGTGGAATGCCGGGAACAGCCTCGGTCGCGCGCCGGGCGGCATTCGGCTCGATGAACGGCGTGTCAGACATGTTCCAGGTAAGGTTCGAACGCCTCGACCGAAACTTTCACGGTCGGGTCGGCATCCGCTCCCCAAAGCTCCCGGGCGTCGAAGCGCACCGTATACAGCCACTGCGGGTCCTCCCCTTTGCCCGCGACGACGGCATCCGGAAATACGCAACAGCCCTGAACGCGCTCCACGACGCCCACGTGGCCGCGCACGTAACGCGGCAGGCGCGTGTGCGACTTCGGATGAATGTTCTTGGCGCGCACGCGGTCGCCAATCTTGAACTGCGCCGGCGCCTGCGCGGGCCGTCCATATGAGCCGCGCCGCATGACGCGTTCCACATCCGCCGGCGCGAACGCGCCGCGGCCCATGTCCTTGCCCGGACGCAGGGCGCGGCCGGCTTCCATCTCATCGGCTCCGACGAGTCCGCGCTCGGCGAGGAGGCGCACGGTTCGCAGAAACCACCTCTCGTAGTAGGAGCTCGTCAGGTAGACGCGCGGCGGAAGCGATTCGATGCCATAGCGGTCCACGTCGATATTCCAGGCGCCGAGCCCCCTGACGGCGCGGTTCATCGCCAGCATGCGGCCTTCCCAGGGTTCGTGAAAGGGCGGCTCGTTCGGCTCGGGCGCGACCTTGCCGAAACCATCCATTCCGCCCATGTCGTGGATGCCGTCCATCATGCCACCTCGCCGGGATTTTTCGGCAGGCCGGTGCCGATCATGCAGTCGCGCGTGACGAGACTCGCGAGTTTGGTTTCGTTCCAGCCATCGGTTCCAGCCGGACGCATCGGCACGACGAGAAAGCGCGTCTCGGCGGTCGAATCCCAAACGCGAATTTCGGTGGAAGCGGGTAGCACGACGCCAAAATCGGCGAGCACCGCCCGGGGCTCCTTCACGACTCGCGAACGGTAGGCGAAGGACTTGTACCAGACCGGCGGCAGGCCGAGCACATCCCATGGATAGCACGAGCACAACGTGCACACGACCATGTTATGCAACTGCGGCGTGTTCTCGACGGCGACCAGGTGTTCCCCGACGCGGCCCACTTCGGCAAGCGTACTGACCGCCTTGGTCGCGTCTTCGAGCAGCGACCGCCGGAACGAGGGATCGCTCCACGCC
This sequence comes from Betaproteobacteria bacterium RIFCSPLOWO2_12_FULL_62_58, assembly GCA_001772005.1. Lineage (GTDB taxonomy): Bacteria > Pseudomonadota > Gammaproteobacteria > Burkholderiales > SG8-41 > DSOT01. Next base: position 4,439 of record MERI01000126.1, read on the forward strand.
TTGGCGATGACGCGGGCGCCTATGTGCGGGCCGACCTTGGTCTCGTAGGACTCGATGATGCGGTCGAGCGCCGCGGTTTCGACGTAACCCTTCTCGACCAGGATTTTTTCGAGCGCGCGCACCCGCAGCTCCATCTCGGAAAGAGTGGAGCCGCCATCATGATCGTGATCGTGCGCAGCCACGGCCAAAAGATAGCCTATCGAACTGACGCCGTCCAGCGGGCCGATCGTGGCAGCGTCCCGGATTCAATAGCGCTCGGTGTGATTGAGAGACGGACTTCCGCTCTTGGCCGGTTTGTAACCGTCAGCGGCGTCGCACCTTGCGCCGTGCGCTACTCCGGCTGTACGCCTGCGCGCTTCGCGATCTCGGTCCATTTCGCGATCTCCCTCCGAAAAAAGGCGGCGAATTCGGCCGGAGAGCTGCCGACGACGCTTGCGCCTTCGGCCGCGAGCCTCGATTTAACCTCCGGACCTGCGAGGGCTTTCACGACGGCGCCGTGCAGCACCTGGATTACGGCGTCCGCGACCGTGACCGGCGCAAAGAAACCGTGCCACTGCAGCGCTTCGAACTCGCGGAGCCCCTGCTCCTGCGCGGTGGGCACGTTCGGGAACACCGACGAGCGGGTGCGGCTCGACACGGCGATCGCGCGCAGCTTGCCGCTCGCGGCATGCGCCTGCACCAGCGGCGGCACGAGGAACGCCATGTGGGTCTCACCCGAGATCACGGACGTGAGCGCCGGGGCGGCACCGCGATACGGCACGTGGCGCGTATCGATGCCGCCCATGAAGTTCAAGAGCTCCATCGTGAAGTGGCCGCTCGCGCCTGGACCCGAGGAGCTGTAGGTGAGTGCGCCCGGTTTCGCCTTTGCGAGCGCGATCAGCTCCTTGATGTTGCGCACGGGCAGCGACGGATGCACTGCGAGCACGAGCGGAATGGAGATCGTCATCGAGATCGGACGCAGATCACGTTGCGGGTCGAAGCGCACGGTTTTCGAGAGGACCCGGCTCAGTGCGATCGGCGAGGCGGTATAGAGGATGGTGTAGCCGTCAGGAGGCGCCTTGGCGACGAACTCCGCCCCGATGTTGCCGCCCGCTCCGCTGCGGTTATCCACGATGATCTGCTTATCGAACTGCCTCGCGAGATCCTGTGCGATCACGCGCGCAAAGAGATCCGTCCCGCCGCCCGGGGGGTAGGGCACGATAACGGTGACGTTCTTTGCGGGATAGATTTGCGCGTAGAGCGGCGCGTCGAACGCGAGCGCCAATGCCCCAGCAAATGCGACGCCGAGCGCGGCGCGAGACGCTGTCCTCGAGATCTTCATTTCACCGCCTCATAAGAAATTGTTCGAGAGACTCTGCGATTCTCCCGCCCGGCAGCCGCACGGGCTCGTAGACGGCTTCGCTGTGCAGCGCCCACGGCAGAATGACCCCCGAGTGGCCGCCTTCCCCGCCGGCGACGACGATTTCGACGTCCGCGGGCGATCGCGTTATGTAGTGAAAGCCGTCAGCCCCGACCTTCGCCGTGATGCCGACGATGCCGCGGATTGCCACCTGCTCGCCTGAAATCCTCGCGCGCTCGTGGACCTCCCGCCGAAGCCGGTCCTTGTCGTAACCCCCTGCGGCGAGTAGCCGCGCATGATCCGGGTTCAGCACGAGGACGAGGCAGCCGGCCACGTAAGCGTTGTTGCTGCCGAGCGTCGTGCAGCAATCGAGGATTGTGTCCATGAGGGCAGAGGCCGTCGTGCTGACGAGATCCATTACTGCATGATGCGGCTCGGCCTTCAGCGTCATGACACACGTCGTTGCGCGATCGAAGCGCTCCTCGTTGATCGCTGGCCATGGGCTGAGAGCGGCGTCTTCCGCCATGCAGTATGTGTACTCGGCGGGCGAGGAAAGACAGGCGAGATCCGCATGTCCCGGCACCGGCCGGCAGACGTTGAGCAGCGCGAGGTTGACCGCGCGCCCAACCCGAGCCGCTCCATCTCGATCGCGAGCGCGACCATGGCCGGGCTCACGCCCATGTCCGCGAGCGCGATCACCGCCGCGGACGCGCCGAGCTGGCTCAAGTCGCGCGCCATGGCGGCGATGTCGGCGCTTGTCTTCCCGCGGATCGATGCGCGTCGATCGCAGAACCGCGAGATGCCCCGGCCTCGCAAGCCTTCCTTGATACGCGCGTAGATGAGGCCGTAATGGCCTACATCCATTTTCTCGTTGTCGTAAAAGAGGACGGTGCCTGCCGCAAGCGCGGACGCATCCGGGCGGGGCGCAAGCGTGATGCGTGCGAGACGGAGCCTGCCGCGCGGGTCGAGCAAACGTTCGGGATCGCCTGCGTCCATGACCACTCCTCTGTTCCTGCGAGCCGCGTGTCCTGCGTTTTATATCACAGGTGTGTGCAAGCGCAACGGGGGCCCGAGAATGCGGATCGCCCACACAATGCGCGCGCGGGCGGGTGATCGCGGCCGGTGCAAGCCCCGCGAAGCGCTTGAGCGGATGCTCGCCGTACGCCAGCGCCACGGTGAACTCGGTGCGAGCCACCTCCAACAAGACCTCTATGACCAGATCATGGTCATGGCTGCCTTGCAGCTAGGCGATTTACCTCGCGTGCGTCAGCTGCTCAAGGCTCGCCTGAGCACGCGCATTTGGGACGCAGCGACGTGGCAGGCTTACGAAAGCCGCTCGCGTCGTGTCGACGAGGCTCATGACGCCGCGGCGGTGCGCGCCGCGTTGCGCTGGGACACGAACTAGCTGCGTCAACGCATATTGCGGCGCGCGAAGCCTGGACGGGACGAACCGGTCGCGCGGCGCGTATCGGGAAGGCATCAGTACTCGTCGCCCACAACATGGAGTTCGACGAAAAGATTCTCGGTACTGAGTTTCTGCGCGCCGGTTATGGACTTGGGCTACCATGGGATTTGCAGACCGCACAAACGGCCACTGGCTCAGCCGCCGGATGTGGCAAGCCGCATGTCCGGTGGTGTGGGAGGGCTGACAGGCGCAATCCCGTTAGCTCGACCCGATCAGGCGCGTTCATATGAACTCGCCAGTCATTGAATCGTAGAAGAAGAGAACCCCATGAAAGTCGCATTCGTCGGGCTTTCCCAGAGTGGCAAGACATCCCTGTTCAAGGCCCTGACCGGCACCGAGCCGAGCCGCGAGAAGGCCGGGATCACGCTCGGCACTGTGAAGGTCCCGGACGCACGCGTGGACAAGCTGTCCGGGATCTACCAGCCCAAGAAGACGACTCACGCCGTCATCGAGCTCGTCGAGGCGCACGCCCCTCACAAGGACCAGAGAAAGGCGAACAAGTCGGCCCTGGACGCCGGGTTCCTGAACCTGGTCAAGCCGATGGACGCCTTCCTGCTCGTCGTGCGTGCCTTCGATGAGG
>MERI01000127.1 GCA_001772005.1 Betaproteobacteria bacterium RIFCSPLOWO2_12_FULL_62_58
TGATCGGATTGGAATCGATTTCGAACCACGAAAAAGCGCCGCCGCGCCGCAAGTGCTCCAATGGAATCTTTGAGTGCTCCCAGAGAAATTCGCGTAGCCTGGCTTTCGTCCAGCCTTGCTCTGCCATCATATGCGCGACAACGCGCGGTACGATCATGACGCCGGGCGTCCCCTGCTCGTAGCCCATGAGGCCGCCGAGATTGGGCGTGCGCATGTAGTCCGCCATGCGGTGCAGACCCTGAAGCACGTCTTCTTCCGGGGTCTCTTTCTTGGCGCTGCGCCGCCGGACATTCGTGACTCCGCTCGCGAAAATGAGCGAGACCGAGTTCGTGCCCGGTTGGTAGCCATGGCGTTCGGTGGCGTGAGGCTGCCAGCCTTCGGGCAACCCTTCTTCGTCTTCCGCAAAGACGACGTTCGTGTAGCGCATAGCGCCCCAGATCGCCATCGTACCGATACCCGGCAGCGCGCCGCCGACGTTCTGCTGCAGCATGCGCAGCGCGCGTCCGATGCTCGCGCCTGCGGGCTGCTGCGGATCGGGTCCGAGGCAGCCAAAGCCGGAATTAAGCCGGATCTGCCTGCCGATCGGTCCGTTGACGATGACGACCGGAAAGGGAGCACCGGAAGTCGCCTGCAATTGGTCGAAATTGGACCTCGCATCGAGGCACGCCTCGACCGCAGCGATGAGGACGGGCAGGTATTCGGGCCTGCCGCCCGCCATCGCGAGGGCAATTGCGCAAGTCTCGGTCGTCGTGATGCCGCCGCGCGGCGGAAATTTGCCGAACGAGTGGGTGCGAGGCAGTGCGGTGCCACGGAGGATCCATTCCACGCGCTCGCGCGTCGCGGGCCATACCGGCAAGCCATCGCCCCACAAGTTGGTGAGCATCAAATTGTTGGCTTTGAAGAGCGCCTCTTCGTAGGTCGCGCCTTCGACGGCAAGCATCGGGCTTACACCCGGCGCAGCTTGCGCGAAATCCGACTTCCAGTGCGTGAGGCCGTCATAGAACTCGCGCTTGCGCACCTTCAGCGCGCTGATATCGCTCCCCGGCAGGAACATGTCGATGGGGAACGTGACCATCGCGGCGTCCGGCGCGAGCCCGATCCCCGACACGGCGTTCTTCATGACCCCGACGAAATCCGTCCGCGTCAGCGTGACGGTCGGGATGCCCAGCGTTTCTATCCTGGCGGCTGCACGGCCGCATGCTGTGGCGCACGCCCCTCAAGCCGCGTTGCCGACGATGACGGCGTCGACCGCGCTTTTCTTCACCAGCGCCGCGGTTTCCTCCGTGCCGATCAAGGCATTGCCCTGAGGATAGGCATCGGGCGGCAGCACCTCGATGCCGGGGAAATCTTCCTCGAGCATTTCCTTGAGCAACGGCAGCATGCGGTAGGCCTGCCATTGCTCGTTGCTGACAAAGCCGATGCGCTTGCCCGCGAGGGAGGCGAGCCGCGGCGCGTGCGGCTGCGTCACCTTGAGCGTGCCGGATGGATCGTGGAACTCCAGTTTGACCATGGGATCTCCTCGAGGAATGAAGATAGCTGGAATCAAAACGGTTCAAATCTACCACAATCACGAAAGGGCGTGACGAATGACAGATGACATTAGCGCAGCAGAGACTTGCGATTATCAAGGTCTTGGTGCAAACACCAGATCGGGCACCACCACCTCCCAGCAGTCGCAACGAACAAGGCCTTGAAACTGAGGTTGGCCGTCATCCCTACGACGACTGATGATTGCCGCCACACGAGCAGCGATACATTTCATACCCTCAGGTGGAGCGAAGGTGCGGGCGAGCCGCCCGACTGTACGACCCGTAGGTCCTGGTATCGCCCGATTTCCGGATGTAAATCGTTTAGTTTCCCTTGAAGGCTGTGCAGGGACTGATCCACAGCGCCTTCCCCTTCCGCCACGATGATATCGTAAATCGAAAGTGGCTTACTGTTGGTATTCATGTTGATGAATACCTGAAGGGCGATATGCTTGGGGGTCGTGAAGGGTAAAGACAAATACGGAAGATTGAAGTGCGCCACCCGCTCGCGAACACTGATAATCCTTTCTTTCAACCGTTCCTTGACCGCCGAGTATTCCTTATATTTCTTGAGCGCGTCCGGAGCATCATCACTGGGCTCAAAGCTCTTGGTGGCCGACAATATCCATGCATCTACTTCCTTCGCCACATCTCCGGGACGCAATAAGGAGATGGGGATTAATCCACGCTTGAGCGAGTCCTCCGGATCGTCGGCCCAAACCGGGTAACGGCGCCCATCCTTGCGTTCCCAGCGCGGCTGACAATACACTCTAATATCATCGTCGCCGAAGCTGTCGTCGGTTTCATCAAACTCCGGAACGTATAGAAAGTACGTCTCATCCTCGTAGTTGTTGTACATAGCGCGCCAGAACGCCGTCAAGCGCTGCTGACCGTCGAGGAGATGCTGGGTAACGGGTGCCGACGATTTGGGCTGCGAAGTGTTGATATACCGGGAGACAAACTTTTCCTGGCCTGCCACCTCCAACACCAAGGTAATGCCGACTGGAAGATTCTGGATGATTGTGGTCAGCAAGCTCGCAATGCGGGATCGGTCCCATGCCTCCATACGCTGAAAGCGCGGAAGCTTGATCGTCCCTTGCTCGATGGCGCTAAACCAGACCGCGAGTGTGCGATCCTGCGCTTTGCTCGACTGTTCAACGAAACTCACTTTGCCTCCCTCTGAAGCACTTACGAAGCGCGGTCGAGAGCACCATGAGGGACAGACCACGGTTTCTCTCTTGGTTCATGACAAATTCCGCTGTGCATCCGTACCGCCCTGCTTGCGCCGCGGCCTGCCGGAGTATCAGCGAATCCGCGTTGCCCTGCGCATTGACATGATAACTCGACCAGCGGTAGTCCTGTGGCCGACTGACCATCGCCGCGCGTACCGGGTTCATTTCGATATAGCGGTAGCAGGCCAACACGTAGTCATCCAAAAACACATTGACGTCCAGACGTCACACGCGTTAACATGAAATTGTTAACCGCAAACGTGAGAGCGTAATGAGAAGACGACCAGGTGAAGTACGGGATGCGATCGTGTCGGTGCTCGCGGCGAACCCGCGTGGAGCAAGGGTTTCTGAGATCACGCATCAGGTAACCGCTCTGATTGGCCACGTTCCGGCGTCTTCTGTGAGATCTTACTTGCAGCTCAATACACCGGAGGTTTTTGCGCGCATGGATCGCGCACAATATGTGCTCAAGGAGTTTCTTTATCAACCAAAGCCCGCAGAGAGGCAGACTCCTGAGCGTTCATACGTTCATGGAAATGCCAAACTTGTCCGCGCGGACTGCCTTTCGTGGTTGGAAAAGCAGCCAGCGAACTCGCTGCATGCCGTCGTGACCGATCCGCCGTATGGCCTGGTTGAGTACACGGAGACCGAGCAAAGGAAGTTACGCGCGGGTCGAGGTGGAATCTGGAGAATCCCGCCATCCTTCGACGGTTCTCAAAGGTCACCCCTGCCTCGATTTACAGTCCTCAAGCGGACGGACCTCGACGCGCTTGAGCAGTTTTTTACTGCATGGGCCAGACGCTTGCTCGGGGTTCTGGTGCCCGGTGCCAATGTAATTGTCGCAAGCAACCCGCTCCTCTCGTATCTGGTGTCGGGCGCCCTTTCCAAGGCCGGACTTGAGCGTCGCGGCGAGATCGTAAGGTTAGTGATGACCATGCGGGGGGGCGACCGGCCGAAACACGCACATGTTGAGTTTTCCGACGTTAGTGTGATGCCACGTTCAATGTGGGAACCGTGGATTGTTTATCGCAAGCCGCTCGATGGTCGCGTTCAGGATAATCTTCGAAAATGGGGCACCGGTGGATTCAGGCGAATCTCAGCGGAGCGCCCGTTTGGCGATGTAATCGAATCGTCGCCGACGCGGGCGTCTGAACGAGCGCTCGCGCCTCACCCCAGTTTGAAACCCCAAGCGTTTTTGCGCCAATTGGTTCGAGGTGTCTTGCCGCTTGGCAAAGGCATCGTGTTCGACCCATTTGCGGGTTCGGGGTCGACGCTTGCCGCTGCGGAGGCGGTTGGCTACGAGAGCATCGGCATCGAGAATGATCCGGAGTACTTCGGGCTTGCGGTTGATGCAATACCGAAGCTTGCCAAGTTACCCACAAACGGCGCCTAGACCCGGTAAATCCAGTTCTTCCGTAGTTTCGCGATGCCTTGGGCATGCAACGTTGCGGTTCGCGTGCCGAGTTCGCCGCGCGGATTCTTCCGAAAATCCGCCACGGTAACCTTGCCCAGGTAGACCTCTGTAAATTGCAGAGGTTGACGATCGGAGGCTGGCTCCGTGTCGTTGTCTACTTTGTACACGAATACGCACATCCATTGATCGCGTGCCCCGTGGGTATCGACAGCTCCGCCAGCTTTACGTGTGGTCTTGATTTCAACGCCGTGCTCCCCAGCCTTGACGCTGTTCTTCGAGTACTTGCCTTGGACGATTAGGTCTGGATGTCCATTGAAATAGCGATTCTCAACCAGCGTTCTTGAATGCTTTGCGAGGCTGGCCGTAAGCATGTCCGAAAGAACTCCCGACATTATTGCCGGACGCAGCATGTCATCAAGGCGATCCAATCCTTTATCGACGAGGTTGGAATTCACGTCGAAAAAGAAGTCGTAGATATCCTGCATCGCCAAGGCAAAATCTTCGATGCGCAGTTCGTAAGGTAATTTGGACTTCTTGTTCAGGCCGCTCTCAACGACCGTATAGCGAGTCACCGCCATATGTGCCCTCCATGTTCAGAGGCAAAACGTCAACCGCCGTTCGGCCACGAATCGCGCGTGAATAACACAGACCACGTACCTTCCTGCCCTCACGCCCTCTTCACCAGTTTCTGCACCCGCCAGTTCAGCGTATCCGCGACATAGATGTCCTCCCGGGCGCTCAGCGCAAGAAAGTGCGCTTCGCCGTACTGGTTGGGACCCTTGCCCTGGCTTCCCGTCGCCCCGAGCACGTTGCCGTCGAGATCCAGCTTCATGATTCTCCCGGCGTGACCGTGTGCGAGGAAGAGGTGCTGGTCGCGGCTCATGCATAGTCCGCAAGGCGTGCCCGGGTGCTGTGATTCCCTGAGGTATTTTCCGTCGGCGTCAAACACTTGGATTCTCTGATTCGACCGGTCGGCGACGTAGAGCAGGCCCGCGGCGTCGGTGACGATCGAGTGCGGGATGTTGAACTGGCCCGGCCCGGTTCCCTCTCCGCCCCAAGTCTTGATGAAGGTTCCCCCCGCGTCGAACTTCAGCACACGGGACTCGCCTTTGCCGTGCCCCTGGGTGATATAGATTTCCCCCGCCGGCCCGAACGCCAGGTCGTTGGGCTCGTCAAAGCAGCGCAAATGGCCATACGGGTGCCATTCGCCCGCTGTACCCTTCACGCCCAGCACCATAAGAACGCGTCCTTGCGGGTTGAACTTCACGACGATGTGCGACCCGCCATCGGTGGCCCAGATATTGTCCTCGGCATCGATGCGCAGGCCGTGCGGCCGGGAAAAGATCCCGTCGGCGAGCGAGCGGATATAGTGACCGTCGCCGTCGAACTCCATCAGGGCATGCACCCCGCGGTTAAGCACGAAGATATGCCCCCTCGAGTTGATGGCCACGCTGGAGCACGCCCCGAAGTTCATGCCCTGCGGAAGACTGAAAATGTCCGGAACCGGTCCGTAAC
>MERI01000128.1 GCA_001772005.1 Betaproteobacteria bacterium RIFCSPLOWO2_12_FULL_62_58
TATCAGCACGGAGAGCGGCTGCACGTCGCAGCGCAAGCGCGCGAAGTCTACGATGTGAGCGGCGCGGGCGACACGGTGATCGCGACGCTCGGGGTGATGCTCGCCGGCGGCGCCGGGCCCGAGCAAGCCGTCCGCGTCGCCAATCGCGCGGCCGGCATTGTGGTCGGCAAGTTCGGCACCGCGGTGGTGACGCCCGAAGAACTCTTCGGGCAGGATGAAAGAGGAAGGATGAAGGAAGAAGGATGAAGGCGGAAGGCGGAAGGATGAAGCAAAAACAAATGGCGACACCGCTGCTTTTCGCGTGCGAGGCGACGCCTCGCGGAAACCATTCATCGTTCATCGTTCATCATTCATCGTTTAATACATGGAGCGTCAGCGCATGTATTACGTGGTAACTGGAGCGGCCGGCTTCATCGGCTCCAACATCGTCAAGACGCTCAATGAGCGCGGGATCACCGACATCATTGCGGTGGACAACCTGTCCCACGGCGACAAGTTCGTGAATCTTGTCGACTGCGAGATCGCCGATTATGTCGACCAGGACGCTTTCCTCGAAGCGGTCGAGGCGGGCGAGTTCAACGGCGCGCTTGCCGCCGTTTTGCACCAGGGGGCCTGCTCGGATACCACCGAAACCGACGGCCGCTACATGATGCAGAACAATTACCGCTACTCGCGCGCGCTGCTCGAGTTCTGCACCGCGGACGAGGTGCCGTTCATCTATGCCTCGTCGGCGGCGGTGTACGGGGCGGGAACGACGTTCAAGGAAGCGCGCGCATGCGAGGCGCCGCTGAACGTCTACGGCTATTCGAAGTTCCTGTTCGATCAATGGGTGCGCCGACGTTGGGGCGAGTTCACGGCACAGGTCGTGGGGCAGCGTTATTTCAACGTCTACGGCGAGCGCGAGCAGCACAAGTCCCGCATGGCCTCGGTCGCTTTCCATTTCTTCAACCAGTACCGCACCGCCGGCAGCGTGCGGCTGTTCGAAGGCGGCGGCGGTTACGGCAACGGCGAGCAGCGGCGCGATTTTGTGTCGATCGAGGACGTCGTCAGGATCAACCTGTTTTTTCTCGATCATCCCGGAAAATCCGGAATTTTCAACGTCGGCACCGGCACGGCGCAGAGCTTCAATGAGGTCGCGGAGGCGACAGTCAATGCCTGCCGCAAAGCCCGGAAGGAGGCGCCGCTGGCGCTTGCCGAAATGCAGCAGCAGGGCATCATCCGTTATATTGCGTTCCCGGAAGAGCTGAAGGGCAAGTATCAGAGCTACACTCAGGCGGATATCGCGGCGCTGCGCGCCGCCGGCTACGCCGCGCCTTTCCTTACCGTGGAGCAGGGCGTGGCGCGCTACTGTGAAAGATTGTTGCAGCGCGCTGCGCGGTAAACCTGCTTGGTTTTCCGCACGCTGTGGTTACGGTGCGTCAACGGCCCGCACCCTGTTTTTGGCAGGGTCATGCTGAAACGCCGATGCGGCGTCAGGTATCATACGGATAAGCACGTCATATTCATGCCATGTTCAAGACACTCGAGGATTTTGTCGGCAACACGCCGCTGGTCAGCCTGAAGCGTCTTTCCGGCCGCACCACCAATACGCTGCTGGTCAAGCTTGAAGGCGACAATCCGGCCGGCTCGGTCAAGGATCGTCCCGCGCTGTCGATGATCAAGCGCGCGCAGGAGCGAGGGACAATCAAGCCCGGCGACACGCTGATCGAACCGACCAGCGGCAACACCGGCATTGCCCTCGCCATGTGCGCCGCGATGATGGGCTACCGCATGATTCTGGTGATGCCCGAGCACCTTTCGGTCGAGCGCCGCCAGAGCATGGCCGCCTTCGGGGCGCAATTCGTGCTGACGCCGAAAGAGGGCGGCATGGAAATGGCACGTGACGTTGCCGAGAAAATGCGTGACGAAGGCAAGGGCGTGATCCTCGACCAGTTCGCCAATCCCGACAATCCGCTTTCGCATTACGAAGGCACGGGCCCGGAGATCTGGCGCGATACAGGGGGAAGGATCACGCATTTCGTCAGCAGCATGGGCACCACCGGCACCATCATGGGTTGCTCGCGCTTCTTCAAGGAAAAGAATCCGGCGATTCAGATCGTCGGGTGCCAGCCTTCGGAGGGCTCTCAAATTCCGGGCATCCGCAAGTGGCCGCCCGCGTACTTGCCGAAAATATGCGACTGGCACCGTGTGGACCGCGTCATTGAAGTGAGCCAGCGCGACGCCGAGGACATGACGCGCCGCCTCGCCCGCGAGGAGGGAATTTTCGCCGGTATTTCCTCGGGCGGCGCATTGTGGGCCGCGCTGCAGGTGGCGCAGGACGTGGAAAACGCGGTCATCGTGACCATCGTCTGCGATCGCGGTGACCGTTATCTGTCGACCGGAGTGTTCCCTGCCTGAGGCGCGCTCGCTGGTCACCGCAGCAACGCGTCTTGTCGGCCGTTGCGCCGCCGCGGCGCTGCTGGCGTGGCCACCGTCAAGTCCGGCGCAGATCGGTCTCGCCATCGAGGATCTGGAGGCGCCCGGCTTTAAAGCGAAAGCGATCAAAGCCAGCCTGCAGCTGGCGGCCAAGCACGAATTGCAGCTGGAAATCGGCACGCTGACGATTCGCGACCGCACCTGGCGCAATGCGCGCGTGCGCTGTCCGGACTTTCGTCTGGAGAAAACGCTCATCGCCTGCGCCGACGCGGTCATCGATGTCGGCGAGAGGTTTCCGCTTTCGTTCACTTACCTCACGCAAACCAAAGCGTTGGATCTGGTGTTAAGGCCGGCGCCGGCAGAAACGTGGCGCCTGCGCGCGCGGTTCGAAAAACCAGAAGCCGAATTCGACATCGCGATCGACAACGGCAAGCTCACGCGTCTGGCGCCATGGCTGCAGTCGACCGCGCCCAAACCGAGCGCCGGAACGCTCACAGGCGCGATCGCGATTACCGGAGCGGGCAAGGCAACAGCGCAGCTTGCAGTCGAAGGGCTTGCTTTCAGTGACGCCAGCGGTCTGCATGCGGCAGAAAAGATCGCAGCCGAATTGCGCGTCGAGGCCGAACAGGACGGCGCGCCATGGCACTGGCGGGCAAACGCGAGCTGGACCGCCGGTGAAGCATTCTGGCAACCGCTCTACGTGACGGCCACCGGCCAGAAGCTGAGCGCGGAGGGTGTTTCGGATGCGATGCGGACCGAGATCAAGCGTGGCCGTCTTGAGCTGCCTGCGATCGGCGAGATCGAACTCGACGGTGTCTGGGATCATCCGGCCGGCCGGTTCAACAGCGCGGATATCCGTTCATCGAAACTGCACGTGAGTCCGTTCTACGCCCAAATCCTGAAGCCGTTTCTCGAGGGCACGGCCGTGGCCGATTTGCGCGCCGAAGGTGACGTGACGGTCGCCGCGCAACTGAGGCAGGGCGAAATTCGCGCTCTGGATGTCGGATTGAGCGGTGTGTCGCTCGAGGACCGGAACCGGCGCTTCGCGCTGTTCGGCATGAATGGTCATTTCCCGTGGCGGCGGGATGCTTTAACCGTGGCCGACATTGTGATCAAGGGTGGTGAAGTGTGGCACCTGCCGTTCGGCGAGATGAAGCTGCCGCTGCGGATGCAAAACCTGCGCTTCGATCTCGCCAAGCTCGTCGTCCCCGCGCTCGACGGTGCGCTGACCGTTGATGATTTCATGGCGACTTCCGAGGCCGACGGGTGGCGCTGGCAGTTCAGCGGCGGCATCACGCCGGTCTCGGTCATGCGACTCGTGCAGGCAGTCGGCCTGCCGACCATGCACGGCTCGCTGTCCGGCGTGATTCCGCGGGTGAGCTACGCGCGGTCAACGCTCACTGTCGATGGCGCGTTGTTACTCCGGGTATTCGACGGGACCGTGGTCGCCAAGGACGTGAAGCTGCTCGACCCGTTCGGTAAGGCGCCGCGGCTGCAGGCAAGCCTGGACATGAAGAATCTCGATCTCGATCTGCTCACGCGAACATTCTCGTTCGGCAACATCACCGGACGCATCGATGCGCAGGTAACGGGTATTGAACTTGCGAATTGGCAACCGGTCAAATTTGACGCACGCATCGCGAGCAGCGCGGGCGAATACCCGCGCAAGATCAGCCAGACCGCGGTGCAGAACATCTCGGCGCTGGGCGGCGCCGGCGCGGCGGGCGCGATACAAAGGAGCTTCCTCAGATTCTTCGACCAGTTTGGCTACGAGAAGCTGGGCCTGAGCTGCATCCTGCGCAACAATGTGTGCGAAATGGGCGGCGTGGAGGATGCGCCGCAGGGCTACGTGATCGTCAAGGGCGGCGGCATTCCGGCGCTATCCGTGATCGGCTACAATCGCCAGGTAAATTGGCGTGAATTGATCGAACGGCTCAAACGCATCGTGCAGGACAATGTACACGCAATCATCAGATGACAAAGGCGATGACATGCGAAGCAAACTGATTGCGCTGTTCATTGCGCTGGGCTGCACGCTGACGCTGGTCGCGTGCGTGACGATCAATATTTATTTTCCGGCGGCGGCCGCGGAAAAGGCGGCCGATCGCATCATCGACGAAGTCTGGCAGATCAAGAAGGGCGAAGACGCCGTGAAGGGCGACAGGCCCGCGGCGCCGAAATGAGGGAGCGAACATGAAAGCAATGACGGAATCGCGCGTACTGATGTTTGCGCTGGCGCTCGCGGCAGCCGGCCAGGCACTGGCCCAGGCCAATCTCGAAATCAACACGCCGGCGATTGCGAGCTTGCAGGCGAGCATGCAGCAGCGCCATGGCCAATTGGCGGGACTTTACGCGAGTGGCGCCGTCGGACTCACGCGTGACGCCAACGTCGCCCTGCGCGACGCCAACGCCGTGGCGCTGGCGCAGCGCCAGCAGGTCAATTCGCTGATTGCGGCGGAGAACCAGGACCGCGCCGCGCTGTACCGCGAGATCGCGCGCGCCAACGGTAAGCCCGAATGGGAAAACGACATCCGTGCCACGTTTGCCCAGCGCTGGATCGAAAAGGCGCAGGCGGGCTGGTATTACCAGAACACGAGCGGAGCCTGGGTGCGCAAGTAGGGCGCGGGCCGATACTCGAACTCCCGTGGAGGAGCTTTGACGCCGGTCCTGGCATTTGATATCGAGACCGTCCCCGATATCGCCGGGCTGCGCAAGCTGCACGGTCTCGGCAAGGACGTTACCGACCGGGACGTTGCCGACATGGCATTCCAGCTGCGGCGCCAGGCGACCGGCGGCGATTTTCTGCCGTTGCATCTGCACCGCGTCATCGTCATTTCGTGCGCGTTGCGCGAGCGGGACAGCTTCAGGGTGTGGTCGCTCGGCGACACGGAAGACGACGAGGGCGGGCTGATCCAGCGCTTCTTCGACGGCGTCGAGAAATACACGCCGCAAATCGTGTCGTGGAACGGCGGCGGATTCGATTTTCCGGTACTGCATTACCGCGGGCTGATCCACGGCGTGAAAGCGCCGCGCTACTGGGACATGGGCGAAGGCGATTACCGGGACAGCCGCGACTTCAAGTGGAACAATTACATCAGTCGCTACCACGCGCGGCATCTCGATCTCATGGACCTGCTGGCGCTCTACCAGCCTCGCGCCAACGCGCCGCTCGATGACCTGGCGCAGTTGGTGGGACTGCCGGGCAAGCTTGGTCTGGAGGGCGCGGGGGTATGGCCGGCCTATCAGGCGGGCAAGCTGGCGGACATCCGCAACTACTGCGAGATCGATGTCGCCAACACCTATCTCCTGTTCCTGCGTTTTCAGCTGATGCGCGGCGCGCTTACCGGCGAACAACACGCCGCGGAATGCGATCTGGTCAGATCCATCCTCGCCAAGGCCGCGGAACCGCACTGGAAAGAATTCCTCCAGCGCTGGCGCACTTAGGCAAGAGAGGAGATAGGAGATAGGAGATAGGAGAGAGGCGTCAAACCGAAGCCGCTCTTCAGGGCTGTTTTGCTTCGCGCCTCTCGCCTCTCTCCTCTCGGCTCTGACCTCCATCCATGCAACCGTTGCTTGTCGAATCCCTCGACCAGGAAGGCCGCGGCGTTGCGCGCTGTGAGGGCAAGGCGATATTCATCGACGGCGCCTTGCC